>JAUZPX010000234.1 GCA_030705695.1 Bacillota bacterium | reverse complement strand
TCAATCGGGCGTTTGCAGGAAGCATAGCATATTTAGTTGGATTCTCTACATACTTCTTTACCTCGGAATCTTTTCTTTCGCCGAGTTCTACAAGACTCTTTGAATGACATACGCGTGTCGTCATGCGGAAAAGCACAGGTATATCATACTTCTCGCTTATCTCAAAAGCTTCTATTATATAGTCTTTGCATTCCTGACTGTCCGAAGGCTCAACAAGAGCGAGCTTCGCAGCCGGCGCATAAAACCTGTTATCCTGCTCATTCTGAGAACTATGGCATCCCGGATCGTCCGCCGTGACTATTACAAGGCCTCCGCTATTACCGCAATACCCCATAGTAAAAAGCGGATCTGCGGCAACGTTCAAACCAACGTGTTTCATTGCCGCAAGCGCGCGCGCCCCTCCTATAGCGGCTCCGGATGCCACTTCAAGTGCGACTTTTTCGTTTGTTGTCCATCTGCTCTTTACTTCCTTATAATTCGCAAGGTTCTCTAAAATTTCGGTACTCGGAGTTCCGGGATATGCCGCGGCGATTTTACATCCGGCTTCGTATGCGCCTCTCGCTACAGCTTCGTCTCCCGTCATGATAATTGGTTTCATTGGTTTCCTACCTTTCAAGGCATATGTTGAACAATTTATTCACTATTACTTATATATCTTTATATACGAATCATTACATTCTTCTTTTTTATATATTCAATAACAAGTAAATATAAGCATAGAATCAGCTCCAGCAATATTACTATTCTTCAGTGATCTGTTTTTATAATTATACCTCTGAATGCATAATCACATCAATATAAATTACCCGTTTTAACTATTGAGTTTTATTGTAATAAAATTTAATTTTTTAATTATTATTAGTTGACAACTATTATATTTATAATTATAATAGTTGTAAATAAATATGCTTAATCTCCATATGGAGAACGGGAGAACCGTTTATGGGGTGAATCCGATTTTATCGGTAGGGTGCCTTTCAACCCGAACCCGTCAGCTAATCTCGTAAGCGCATGAAAGGATATTAGAACAAGTTTTCTTGCGCTTGCGTTTTTGCAGGCGCTTTTTATTTGGCGGTTTATCAGGAAGCATACGCAATTAAGGCTTTAAATTCAGGGGGAGTCTGCGGTTTCCTCCTTTCCGCGGCTCCCTTATATTATTTTATGGATATATCCTAAAATAACTTCTTTTTCGACATTTTATGTTATTGTATAATACCCCCCCTATATTGTATAATACTCATATAAAATACGCTATATATTATAATCTTACATACACATAAAATATTTACGCTAAAATTCATTGATACTTTCATCTAAAATATAACAATAAATAAAAGGAACAGAAAATTAGGTTTTAGAGGCTTAGGAATAATAATATTTGCTTATGGGCTTATAAAATAGACAATTACGCCTCTAAAACAATATGCTGAGCATTATAATTTATTTTTGTTTAGGTAGTAGGAGTTATTGTTTCTATGGAAAAAATTCTTCTAGCAATCAACAATATAGAAAATCTTACACTAGTGTCCGATTATC
>JAUZPX010000233.1 GCA_030705695.1 Bacillota bacterium | reverse complement strand
ATTCGTGTTCAAGCACTTTTAAACGGTTAATGTCTTTGGTAAGAGAGGCGTTGTCGTCGTTTAAGCTTATTTCATTAGCCAGCATGTATGATTCGATTATGTATTCAGGAGGCGGAAGAACATCTGCAACAAGATCATCACTTTTGCTGATGCTTTTATACAATTCACCGTTGATTCTTACACGGTTCAGGCTGATTTCGGAGATAATCGCAAAGACGGACATTGAAATAAATGAAATTGCGATTAGTAAAGCAATTTTTTTTGAAATCTTCAAATTTTCCAGAAAATTTTTAATCACGATAAGACTTCTTTCTTTGTTAAAAATATAATTTAATAAAAGAATTTACATAATATGAAAGCACGCAAAAAAATCGCAATAATGCAACATCGCATAATTGCGTAATGAAAAATTATTATAGAAAAATCAAATTTCGATTTTCAAGGAATAAACAATCCCTATGTTTCAATATGATACACTAAATTCAATAAAAATTCAATGACTTTGAGTAAAATAACTAAATAATATTGAATTAAACATCAGAAAATTGTTCATACAGCATTCTTTTATAACACAACAGCAAAGCCGCGCCAATATTACGACCGGCACGGCTTTACAAAAACAACCGACAGCTCTGTGTCGGTTGCCGAATATTCATTGATCAAAGTCCCAGGGATGGGTATGATAACGCTCGTCGACAAGATTGACCCGCTTTAAAAGTGCGGCGTCATGCAGCAGCTCTTTTACAGGCATGTCGGCGGCAATTTCATGCTCCTCGCTGAAAAGAATTGCGCGGTCCGAAACCTGCGGAACAAGGTCAAGGTTGTGGGTCGCGAAAATAAGTGTTTTGCCCGTTTCGCTCAGTGATTTGAGCAGACGCAGAAGCCAGGCCTGTGAGCGCGGGTCAAGGCTGTTGGTGGGTTCGTCCAGAATAAGGACATCAGGGTTAAGAATAAGCACGCTGCCGATCGCGATTTTCTTTTTTTCGCCGCCGCTGAGCCGGAAGGGCGGCTTGTCAAGCAGCCTTTCCACACCGAGCATGGCCGAAAGCTCCTCAATGCGCGTTTTAACAGTATCCTTGGGTATGCCTAATTGGAGCGGTCCAAAGGCAAGCTCCTCGTAAACGGTGCTGCAAAACAACTGGGCGTCCGAATCCTGAAAGATATAGCCGACCTTGCGGTGATATTCGGTTGAGGCCTTGCCCAAAAAGCTTTTGTGCTCTATTTTGTTTCCAAAGGCGGTAAAGGTGCCGCTCTGCGTAAAAATCAGACCTGCCAGTATTTTTAGCAGCGTAGATTTTCCGCAACCGTTGGCTCCCAGAATACTGAGTCGCTCACCCGCTTTTATTTCAAGGCTCAGTCCGTTAAGTATTGTTTCACTCTGCGGGTAGGCATAGGAAACCCCGTTAAGCTCGAAAATATTATTTGTAATATTATTATCACTCAAAATAAATGTTCACCCGCAATCAGTACCAGCATTACAATAATGTTGTTGACGATAAAAAGAATGTCGGCGGCGCCTATTTTAAAATCCACAATGCTAACGGGTTTT
>JAUZPX010000232.1 GCA_030705695.1 Bacillota bacterium | reverse complement strand
AGGAAGAATTTCATAAACTGAAAGGGTATGACATCACTTCCTATTTACCTGCTATTTTTGAGGATATTGGTGACATTACCCCAAAGATAAGACTTGATTACTATGATGTTATTGTACTATTATCTGAAGAAGGCTATTTTAAGCCTATTTATGAATGGCATGTGCAGCGTGGTATGACCTTAGGTTGCGACCATGGCGGGCGTGGAAAAAATATTATAGAATTCGGCGACTATTTCAGAATAATTAAATGGAATCAGGGACCGGGCAATGACCAGCCGGAACTTAGCTCAAATATTATTAAAAACAAGGTTTCAAGCTCAATTTCGCATATGTACAAGCGCCCGCGCACATGGCTTGAGGGTTTTTACGCAAGTGGGTGGGGCACATCAAGCGGCGATGTTGCGGATGCAGTTTTCCGCAATTTCGCAATGGGACATAATCTATTATCGCTGCACGGGCTCTATTACTCTACATACGGCACCTTTTGGGAGTGGGCTCCGCCATGCAATCACTATCATATGCCGTACTGGGAGCACATGAAACCGCTTTTGGGAGCAATAGAAAGATTAAGCTTTCTTTTGTGTCAGGGCATTCACGGATGTGACGTGGCGATTGTATATCCCGTTGCTGCGGTTGAAGGCGGCGTTGACGGCGAGAAGGCAGTTAATACAGCGTTTGAGGTCGCCGAGCATTTATATCCGAAGGGAATTGACTTTGACTTTATTGATTTTGAGTCAATAGAGCGTGCCGCCATTCAAGACGGCAAGTTATGCGTTTCTGACGAAGAGTTTAAATTCCTTGTTAGACCCTCAATGAAAACCATTAGATTTTCAACAATTGAAAAAGCAAGAGATTTTGCAAATCAAGGCGGAGTGGTAATATTTATTGGTGATTTACCTCAAGCAAGCGAACACGCAGGCAGAAATGACGAGGTATTAAATAATATTTTTGATTATGCTATATATGCTCATACATTGAATCTAGATTTTAATTCAGAAACAGCTAAGGGAAACGCTGCATTAAATTATTTTGGAGTGAAAGCCGGTAACCTTAAAAATACGTTAGCTAATGGAGAACAGTTATATGATTCAATTCCGGATGATAGTCCTAAAACTGGAATCAATAAGGATATTTTCTTTGATTACTATAAAAACAATAAGACAGAATTTGAGCTGATTTGCCTGTTAGCCTTTTTAGCATTTAAAAGTATTATAGGATTTAAAAAACCATATTGCAAAACAACCAACAAGTATTGGTTTTCCCGGATGGATGGAAAAGTAAAATCAATTGAGGAATACGATGAACTTTCACCTGATGTTTTTAAATTCTTAACAGACCATTACACCGTAAAGATTAAAAATGAATTAGAAGATCACTGGGGATTGAAAACATACAGTCACTATACACGTGGTTTTTATGTGTCTTTCACTATTCCACTTGATGACCTTGTTTTCCATGCAGAAAAGCGAAGGCAATCAACAAGGGACGAAGAAAGAAAGGCACAAAAAAAAGAAGCGATTCAAAAAGCATTCGACAAAATAAAAAATAAATCT
>JAUZPX010000231.1 GCA_030705695.1 Bacillota bacterium | reverse complement strand
GAGCCAATAAAAACGGTCTGCAGTGAAGATTGCCGCGGCCTTTGCCCCAAATGCGGGGTGGACCTCAATATTACCCAAAGTTCCTGTGAACATGAGTAAATTGATCCCCGTTTTGCAGCATTAAAAGCTTTACTTAACAAGTAATAACGAAATTATTTATGGTTTAATGAGCGATGGTCGCTTTTTTGACCACCGACAAGGAGGTGTAGTATACAATGGCAGTTCCAAAGCGCAAGATGTCCAAGGCGCGTCGCGATAAACGCCGTGCTAACTGGAAACTGACTGCTCCGGGCTTTATCGAGTGCCCTCAATGTCACCAGCCGAAAATGCCTCACCGGGTATGTCCGGAATGCGGCAACTATAAAGGTAAGGTAGTAGTAGCAGCTGAATAAAAACGATTCGGATGAGCAAGATAAAAGGAAAAATAGTACTTTTATCTTGCTTTTGTTTTGCTTGCAAATTTTAGTACCGCCATATATAATAGTTTCTAGCAATAGGTTATAATACTTGCTGATAAAATGGGTGATTATATGGCGCGTGTGCAGAAAAAGCTTCGACAAGAGGCTTTAAAAGAAAAACTGAAAACCAGTCCTTTCCTGACAGACGAGGATTTAGCGGAGCTATTACAAGTCAGCGTACAGACGATCAGACTTGACCGGCTTGAGCTTGGCATCCCGGAACTGAGGGAACGGGCTAAACAAATGGCCCAGGAAGCTCAAACCAAACTGAAGGCCATTGGCAGCCGTGATGTAACAGGAGAATTGATAGATCTCGAATTGGGTAAATCCGGAATATCTATGATGACCATAACAGATGATATGGTTATGGAGAAAACCCACGTTGCACGCGGCCATTACATTTTTGCCCAGGCTAATTCCCTGGCTCTTGCCGTAATTGATGCTCCTGCCGCTGTCACTGGTGTCGCCAACATAAAATATAAAATTGCAGTACATGGTGGGGAGAAGCTTATCGCTAAAGCCGAAGTTGTAAAAAAGCGCGGCAATAAATATTTTGTCTGGGTTAAAACCAGAAACGATCAGCAAGAAGTATTTCGTTCGAAATTCATTATGGTTTCAATAGATCATTGAAGGGAGATATCATGAGGGTCGCTGTTGATGCAATGGGTGGAGACCACGCACCACATGAGATTGTCTTAGGAGCGTTAGAGGCTGCACGTGAGTATGAGTGCGAAATTGTATTGGTAGGCGATGAAAATGCCATAATGCCTGTTTTAGAGCAGCATATTGGCTGGCAGAAACTTGGTATAAGTGTTCATCATACAACTGAGATTATTGGGATGCACGAACATCCCGGTGCGGCAGTTCGCAAAAAAAAGGACGCATCGGTGGTCGTTGCGACCGGCCTTGTAAAAAAAGGCGAGTGTGATGTTGTTATATCAGCCGGTCACACCGGAGCCGCGGTGGCCGCTGCTTTATTCGGGCTTGGTCGTATAAAAGGGGTCGAGAGACCGTCAATCGCCACCCCGATACCCAATCTCACCGGAACAACGGTATTATTGGACTCGGGTGCTAATGTTGACAGCAAGCCTAAGCAT
>JAUZPX010000230.1 GCA_030705695.1 Bacillota bacterium | reverse complement strand
CATACGGTTACGGCTTGTTTACAGGCGGACTTGGTTTGCATGACGGAGCTACAAAGTTGGGTGCCGCAGTTATTCCCGTTTCAAGCGGAAACACTGGCAGACAAATTCAAATAATGCAAGATTTCGGTTCGAATATTCTGTGCTGTACGCCTTCTTATGCGCTGTATATTGGAGAAACAATGAAAGAAATGGGCGTCGACCCTAAAACTCTGAATCTTCATGCAGGAATCTTTGGCGCAGAGCCATGGACAAATCAAATGCGCAAGGAGATTGAAGATCTTCTTGACATAAAAGCTTACGATATTTACGGGCTTTCTGAAATCTCAGGACCGGGTGTCAGCTTTGAATGCAGCGAGCAAACTGGTATGCACGTGAATGAAGATATGTTCTTCCCTGAGATTATCAACCCTGACACAGGAGAAGTCCTCCCAGACGGAGTACAGGGCGAGCTTGTTTTTACTTGCATTCGCAAGGAAGCACTACCGCTTATTCGCTACCGCACACGGGATATTTGCTCTTTAACTCATGAAAAATGCAGCTGCGGACGTACGCTTGTTAAAATGGCAAAGCCGTGCGGCAGAACCGACGATATGCTTATTATAAGAGGTGTTAACGTATTCCCGAGCCAGGTTGAATATGTATTGCTTAAGTTGAAGCTGACTACTCCTCATTATCTTTTGGTTGTTGACCGTGTCGATAATCATGATACGCTTGAGGTTCAGGTTGAAATGACTCCGGAAATGCTCAGCGATGCCGTGAAAGACATCGAAAAAATCGAGTATACTATTAAAGATGCACTGAATTCAACGCTTGGAATTGCGGCAAAAGTAAAGCTTGTCGAGCCAAAATCAATTGAGCGCAGTTTGGGCAAAGCCGTTCGAGTTATAGATAAACGTAAATTAAATAAATAATGATAGAATTAGGAGGGTGTCTTATGTTAGTAAAGCAAATATCTGTTTTTGTCGAAAATAAACCCGGAAGACTGGCGGAAATCACATCGCTTTTGGCAGATGCAAACGTAAATTTGCGTGCAGTTTCAATTGGCGATACCACTGATTTCGGTATTTTAAGAATGATTGTGGATAAGCCAGAGGTTGCTGAAAAAGCGTTAAAAGATGCCGAAATGGCTATGAGTGTAACTCAGGTTCTTGCCCTTGCCATTGAAGACGTTCCTGGTGGATTTTCAAAAGCTGTGAAGATATTGTCGCAAAACGGTGTCAGCATTGAGTATATGTATGCGTTCAACACAGGGCACTTTGGAAAAGCCTCAATCATTATTCGTGTAAATGATAACGAAGAAGCTATTAAAACTCTTTCTGATAACGGTTTTATTCTTATAAGTGAAGAAGAAATTCAAGCTAATTGAATTAATAAGACCATATACAAACAGCCGCTTCTGTGAATTTTACGGAAGCGGCTTGTTTTTATGGTTGGTATTAAGCAAGAACTCCTAACATTTTAAGTAGCTTTACACAGTCGATATAACCGTTTTTGTATAGCTCTTGCTGTATTATTGCGTTTTGAGTAACCTCTTCATCAAGATATTCCCTAAAATTCGCACAGTTTTCAGCACT
>JAUZPX010000023.1 GCA_030705695.1 Bacillota bacterium | reverse complement strand
TTACCTTTTGTAATGCCGGGTTTTGTTATGTTTACAGAAAATTGTCCTCTGTCAGCGGTGCGCAGGATTTCAGTAAAGCTTCCGCGATTATCAATGTTCATTGTAAGCGGATAAGCAAATTCATTTGGCTGTAGATATGAAAGATAAGTTGCATACAGTTTTTTTGTAAAGCTGTCGGACATATCGGGAACGCTTAGCGTCTTGCGGCTGTCTTTAAAATAGTTTAGCAAATCGACAATTTCACCCAGAGTGGCTGTATGAAAAACAGGGACATCGCAATAGCCTGATGCAGTTTTAGTAGCTTGTCCGTTAAGCGCACGAATCAATTCAGCAACCACGTCATCAATATATACAAGGGTAAGCAGAGTATCACGACCGTTAATTGTAATTGGCAAATCACGTGCTATATTGTGGCAGAAAGTTGCTACTGCCGAGTTATAATTCGGGCGGCACCATTTACCGAAGATATTAACAAAACGGTATACAAGTACATCGGCACCAGTTTCTTTTGAATAATCAAAAATTAAATCTTCTCCTGCTTTTTTTGATTTACCATATGGATTGTCATCCGCAGCCTGTTTAGAGGAAGAAATCATAACAGGACAGGTGTTTTTGTGTTTTTTTAGTGTATCGAGAAGAGTGGAAGTAAATCCGAAATTTCCGCTCATAAAGTCATCAGGGTTTGCTGTCCTGTTTACTCCTGCCAAATGCAATACAAAATCAGCTTGTCGGCAGTAGTCGTCAAGCAAAGCAGGGTCGGTATCAAGATCATATTCAAAAATGTTCAAATCAGATGTAATCCCGAAGCTTTTATCTTTACCTTCTTTTATGTTGTTTAGTGTGGGGATAAGGTTTTTTCCAACAAATCCTTTTGCTCCTGTTATAAGAATGTTCATTTTTACCTCCCGAATACAAAAAATCTTTATTTTAATAAAGACGTTACTATAACAATTGCACTTTTAAAAAATTTATGCCCTTGATTTAATTTTTAATTTTTTCTTTACTGTTCTGAGGAGTATATTTCGATCAGAGCGATTCAGAACAACGAACAGATTTATACTGAGTCCAAAAATAATACAAATGCCGCCTGTAAGAATCAGAGTCAACCAACTGTATGGATTAATAACGCGCAATGCAATATAGCTTATTATGCCGATAACGCCAACGCTGAGCATATTTTTTAAAGCTGCCTTATAAAAGACATTCCATTTAAGCCCTGCGCAACGAGCGGCATAAGGGAAAGTAAAACATAAATTACGTAATATTGAAAGCGTAACGCTGACACCTGCAACAGCATATAGTCCAAGTGAAGTTGTATGAAGGAAAATCAATACAAGCATTGTATTAACAGCTCCGCAAGCAATAGTCATAAGAGAATTTAATTTTAGCTTGTTCGTAACAGTAAATATACCGAACAATAGAACCGAACTTGTGTTTATTATCATATCTGCAATCGATAATATACCAAGGACATGCAGTAAATTCGCATCCTGATGAGGATACCATAAACGAAAAAAAACGCCGCCCAATACTATAAATAGCGCAACAGGAATACTCATAAGCAGCCCCAAAATTTTGCTGCTGTAATTAATAATACCTAGCAATTCATTTTTATCATTTTTGGCATACGCATGAGTCATTTTGGGCATGAAAGGCTCTCCCAATTGTGCCAGAAGCTGGGTAAATGTATTTGGAATAACCTTGGCAATTGACAAAATACCCATCTGCGCAGAGCCGATAATCTGATTTGTAATAATCAGATCCAATCCGTCGTTTAGCACGCCACCGAGTTGGCTTATTACATTCCAAACACCAGCAGAAATAACAGTTATTACGGCTTTTATATCAAAAAATTTTGGATTGAGCTTTAATTCGGGAATATATTTTCTTGTGTAGTGAATGTTCCAAATAAGAATATACATTGCATAGGCGGTTCCCATAATTCCCCAGTAATAAAGGTGGGGTGTGAGCAGAAAAAACATCAAAAACAAGGCAGTTGCTCTTACGAGGTTGGCTTCCACCATGTGCTGTGAGCGTTTATAAATTTTGTTTTCAACAAAAAGCCCAATACTGAATACTGAGAAAAGCAACCCTAATAGAAATGCAAGAAAAACCCCGACAAACAGCCATTTTACGTCAATGATTTCATTGGCGGGGATTTTAATGATTTTCTCCAGATTAAAAATTATTACTCCAACACAAATTGCCAGAAATGTGGTTAAAGCAACACTAGCAAAAAATACAGAGTTAAAAAAAACATTGGCTTTTTCATTGTTTTTTTGAAAAACTTCAAGCGAAACAAATCGACCGGCCATGGAAGTGATTGAAACGGTAATTAATGTAAAATAACCGACAAAATTGTTAGCAAGCGCTATAAAACCAAACGTTGCAACGCCCATTTCTTTAACTATATAAGGAGAAAGTACGAAGCTTACAATAAGAGCGAGCAAATAAACAATGATATTTCCTATTAAATTGAAGATAATATCCTTGTTTTTCATAGATGAGTGTTCCTTACTTAATATAAATTATAGAATGTATAATGCATAAAAACAGTTAGGTTAAGTCATGTGTTTGCCCTAAAGCTGTTTTCACATAAAATAGTAAACTGGATTTTGCAAAGCAAAGAGGACAACTAAAAGAATTTCTCCGGAAAATGTTAGAAATAACCGATACCTGTTTTCAAAGCTCTGAAGAATTAAAGGTATTAATAACATTAAAAAGGCAGAGAAGTACTGGACAATACGCATTGCATTCGGGTTTGAAAAGGTAAGAGGCAACACACAAAGTGCTAACATAAGCGCATTAATGAAATGGGTCGCTTGTTCGTTATTACTGTTTAGCATGTTATTTTTAAACATAATTGCAAGTGCCGCAACAACCAGGAACATAGTAGTGAATGTATAACCGCCCGTTGTATATGTGGAATAACTTTCGTATCCTGTTCCGCTTGCGAGGAAGCTAAAAAGAGCATCTCTGAAGAAAAAGCAAATCATTGCAGTTGCTGCAATGCATAACAAATATAGATTAGTTATTTTTTTATTTATGAGAAAATACAAAGGGATACATACAAGACAGGATTTATGTATTAGAGCGGCAAAGAAAACAATAATCAAAAATTTTACAAGTTTTCGCTTTTTGATTAGTTCATACCCAAAGAAAATTACTAGCGAAGTTGCAATGGTTTGACGTTCTCCGGTAATAGCAAAGAACGAGTAGAAAAGACAAGAAAATAGAAGAAAGCTAAAAAAAGGGTCAACAGAATTGCGGTAGATAAACACACCTAAAGAGGTAGCCAACAAAGCTGCAATTACAATCAGCATGAAACGGTAATCACCGTTAATTGATGCGCATAACTTTTGAAAAAACATAAAGCCTATGTCTTTTCCTTTAGTTACTCCTGTTAGGATGTTATAGCTATCACTAAATGTTTGACTCCAAGTTCTTGCGGTTTCCTGATAAAACATCATTCCATATCTTTGGGTATCATCGCCAATATTCAAATCTCGGAACGCAGATAAAATAAACCATTGGATTGAACCGAGAAAGACAAATATTTTTTTTCCGTTTTTAGAGTTTTCATTTAGAAAAATGAGTTTCCAAATGAAAAGCAGGAGGATGTTAATCAAATAAATGATCATTTTTTCTCTCAGCTCGTCCTTTCAAGTTTCGATAAAAATCCAAATATTCATCCATGTTCTTTTTTGCTGAAAAATATTTATTTGCAAAAGCTATGCAGTTTGGGGTGTAAAATTCTTTAGTTTTCTGCTGGATTTCAGTAATGGAATTAATTGCTTGCTGTACATTTTTTGGTGGAATTACATAGCCACAATTCTCGCCGACAAGTTCAGGTGAAGCAGTAGAATTGCTGACAATAATCGGTGTTCCACACGACAAAGCTTCGGCACAGACCTTTCCAAAGGATTCTTCCTCTGAGAATTGTATAAGCACATCAGCTATTGAATAAAAATCGGAAAGTTCCGATACACTATTGGTTCTTTCAATATATTTAATTTTTGGGTGGTGCTTATTTGTATCACAATTGCCGACAAGAACGATTTGAAAATTGTCGTCTAAGGAATCTGCTAGTTTGTCAAAAGAGCTTAAACCTTTTGACTCGTCCATCTTCATGGCAACGCCCAAAATTATAAATTTACCTGCCAAGTTAAGTTTTTCTTTCAAATCATCTCGCTTAATTGTTGGTTTAAATGTATCAAGATCCACCCAATTATAAATACGCTGAATCATCTTCGCGTTTTTTAAAACCGACTTTTTTGCTTCCGAAATAATCCAATCGGATACACCAATGACGCCTAAACGAGATATTTTTGAGAACAATTTTTGCTTATCATTAAGAATTTTTTTAGTTCGATCAAACAACCAACTTTTATTCCAATTATTTAACTGAGGACATTTCCCGCAGCCAGATTGCCAGCGATAACAACCTTGTGTTGTATAGTGGCAACATTTTCCAGTGTAGTGCCAACAATCATCAAGCACCAGAACCGTAGGAATATCATTTTTGGCAATGTATTTTAAAAGTCCCGGAAAATTCAGATAATTTGAATGAACATTATTTATTTGAATAACATCAGGTTTAACTGTTTCAATCCACTTAATAAGACGTTTTGTAGCACTTTTTGAAAAATATGCCTGCTTTCCTGTTATTCGAGAAAGCAATCCGTGAATTTTATGATCATTAGAGGTACCTATAGGAAAATGAGTTTCTGATTTTTCAATAATTGAGGCAGCAATAAAAACTTGATTTCCGATTGAGTTGTAGTATTCTTCCTGTTGTGCAATACTTCGACCGGTGCTTGCTGTTTTATAAACTGCGTTTATAAGTAAGATTTTCATAAAATATGTTTGAAATTTATCCTTTATATTTTAGATGATATTAAAGAAATATATTATTCTTTACTTATCGGTACCTGCAAGGCGTAAGAAATCCTCAAGAACGTCTTTTTGTATTTTTTCTCTTTGATGATATTTTCTTCCGTAATTATATGTTCTTTTTGAATATTCAAGAATTATTTCAGGATTATTGCAAATGTTTTGTAACTCATTATCAATATCCTCAATTTTATTTACGCAAATGCCTATATTGTTTTTTTGAATAAGTCGAAAACCCGGTTGTTCTGGAGGGCAAACAGCAAGGGTGGCACAACCGCTTTCCAAACAATCCATAATTTTTGCTGAAAAGGATAGTCGAACGATCCAGCGATTTCTGATTTTAAAAGATTCAACATGTATAGCTATATCGCTGTTTTGATAAATACCCCTTAACTTGTACATAGTAACAGGAGGGTGAATTGTAACATAACCTTTTCTTAAGAGTTTCTTTTCCTGACTTTTTTTCAATTCTGTGCGGGTATATATGTCAAGCGTAATTTTAACCGAATCGGCGTTAATTTTGTCCATTGCACTGACAATGCGCTCCAGTGTTTTCCAACGATTTAAATAAAGACTGCCAGCGTATACCATTCTTATTGGACAATTGACATGTGTTTTAATCTTATTTTCTGAAAAATCGCCACTTTTTTGAAGGACTTTAATTTCTTTATTAAAAATTTTTCCGTATTCTTGTGCTTGCTCCTCTGTCATGGAATAAATATGGTCGTAAATAGGGATAGTTTTTTTAAAATTGTGGCACATAATCAAGTGATCAATCCAAAATATTGGAGAAAAATTAAAACGTTTAAATGAATAATTATCATCCCAAAGATATGTAATCATCGGTTTTTTTGTCAGTTTTTTAACATATTGATTTATTTTTAACATGATAGTTGAGCTGTAGCTGGGTGCAAAAATAATATCAGGATCAAAATCTTTTATAAAATCATCTAAGTTTTTATTTTTCCAATTAGATATTTTCCAAAGAAATTCCTTTATAACATAAAATGTTCTTAATCGATTTTTATGAAAAAAGCTGTAGAAGCCTTTATTTGGTTGTTGCGGTTTACTTTCTGATAAGTCGGATTCAATATCAGAAGCCAAAAATGAATTTCCGATAGGAATTCCTTTTATAATATTATTAATAATCATAGAATCGGTCATCTGGTAATAACGGGAACAAATATTATTTTGTGGAATGCCCGGCGAACAAAAAATCTGTGCAATTTCCAAGTCTAAACCTGAAAAAATATTTGACAGAACATTTCCGCCGTTCATATCATCCCGCCAAACTTCTGAGGAAATAATAAGAACTTTCATAAAAGTTTTTCATTCCTTATTAAAAATGTTTGAGGTTTTGCAGTTGATAGAATCATTAATGCAATATGCAATAAATATAATTTCAAAAAACCATAGATACAAAAGTAAGTAACCTTCTAACAATATTTTATTGATTAAGATCAAGGCTACACAATGTACATAATAGTATACTTCAGTATTATTGTCAACGAATTATGGTTAATTTCAGCAAAACATAACTTTTTTGGATAAATTTTGCAATGCAATAGGTGATATATTTTAAAAAACTGAAAATACACAAATATAAATTATATAGCTCAGATAAATAACAAGAGCAGATATGCCTTGCCAACGAGACAATTTTTTAGTAATAAGAGTAGGAATTAGCGTTACAAGAATAATTATAAGACAAACAGGCATATCCACACAGACTGTTCCCTTCGATACAGGGAGTGATCCGCCAGTAATAAGCGAACAAAGAGGAAGAATTAACGTTGTATCAATAATATTTGCCCCAATAATATTGCCGACAGAAAGTGAAGATTGCTTTTTAGAAATAGCAGTAATTGTAGTAACAAGCTCGGGAAGTGATGTTCCAATGGCTATTGCCGTTATGCTTATGATTCTCGGGTCAATATGAAAGCTTAAAGCGATTTCGCTGCCTTTATCGACAAGCAGCTGAGAACCTATTACAATAGCCGCTGCACCTAAAATAAACAACGATATGTTTTTAATTATTGTAGTTTTATCATGGGAAGGTTTATCTTCCTTTTCATTTTGAGATTTCATTTCTATTTTAGCTTCACGAATGTTTTCGTAAAGAAATACTGCAAAAATAATAAACATTGCGATACAGCCATATATAGTCAAATCACCGCCGAGTGAGCAAAGCCAGAGAATCGCGACGGCAGCGATAAGCATAGTTGCTTTTGGCATGAATTTTTTTCGTGAAATCACAGTGGGTAGCATTAACAGGCTTAATCCCATTATAAGACCTGTATTAGCTGTAACTGAACCGACAGCGTTACCTGTTGCCATAGGCACGTTTCCGTGAGATGCCGCAATGACTGAAACGATTATCTCAGGCAAAGTTGTTGCTAAGCTTACGATTGTGGCGCCTACAACAAAATGCGGAATTCCAGACACTTCAGCAATCCACGTAGCCGCTTCAACAAAAAAATCACCGCCCTTGACGATGAAAAGGATACCTAATATAAAAAGAGCATACATTAAAAATGTTTCCATGAAACCTCCACATTGACAAATCAGTTATTATTTAAGCTGCATTTTGAAAAAACACAGCCACAATAGTTTTGGCGGTATAAAGAATATTGCGCCGAAAGCTCGATAGATCGCTTATAACCATTTTTCTTTTTGAAGTCAGAACACAAATAATTTACCCCAAATTCTTTGCCTAAATCTTCTCCTATTAAGTTGATTTTTTCAGCACTTTTCAGCGGGCTTATTGTAAGTGTTGTTGCAAAATAGTCAGAGCCGTGTTCCTTTGCAGCTTTTGCAGCTGCGAAAAGACGCATATGATAGCACTTTTCGCAGCGGATTCCGCCTTCTTTTTCATGCTCAAGTCCAACACTTAAATCGAGAAAGTCTTTTCTGTTGTAATCCCCTTCAAAAAAACGAACAGTGTGCTTAGCAGGAAATAAAGATAAAAACTTCTGTTGTTCTTCCTTGCGTTTTTCATATTCTTCTTTCAGAGAAATGTTAGGATTATAATACAGGACATCTATATTAAAAAAATCAGACAAATATTCAATAACATAACTGCTGCATGGCGCACAACAGCTATGCAGCAGCAATGTTTTTATTTCATTTTCTTCGCTGATCTTTAATAATAAAAGATCCATTTCCTTTTGATAATTACGCATGTTCATTTTCAAAGTCTTCTCGATTCAGTACATGTAAGCGTTTTGCATATCGTTTCTTCAACAAAACAATCGCCAATACAGTTATACAAATCAGCAACGCGGAAACGATACAGTAAAAAATTATATTTTTCATATACGGCAAAGAACCGTTGCACGTTATATATGAGTCACCGCCAGAGATTTTTACTGTCATACCTCCGTCGGAATCATATGTAAGTGTTTTGGAGTCTTCAAAATCCTTGCCCTCGCTTTTAAGCGAGTTAATCTGTTGACCCTTGCTGCCGTAAACGGTGTAGGTGAAAGGCTTGTTAATATTGTTACCAGTTAGCATATACGAGAAATTGACGCTGTCTTTAAACTCTGTTTTTGTGATTAGAGAAAAAGGAACGTTGTTTTCACGGTAAGAGATATAGTTACCTCCGCCGAAAAGTGTTCCGAGCTGAGTGTTTATATCATCGGAGCTTCCCGATATTTTAACTGTGCATAACAGCAAATCGCCTTCCGTTGTTTTTGAAACATCTGTCTTTTTTGCTTTCAAAAACCCATAACAGTAATCTTGTCCATCTTGACCTGTTTTGCTATTGTATAAAAAGCTAATAGTTTTTGTGAAATTATCTCCGCCATTATTATATAGCTTCATTCTTATGCCGCTTATATCGTAATGAATTCCGTCGGGTACACGAAGGTTTAAGGTTTTGCAGTTTGAAATGTTAAGCGTATATTCACCGTTGGGCCAGCTGCTTTTTGTAACCCAAGAGCCGCTGTCAAAAACAGTGCCGTCGCCAGGAATCGCATTTGAAGGCAGAGAGTATAAATATGTCAGTGGAACATAGGAGCGGTTATTGCCCATGAAATTCAACATACTCAGGTTTTCATTAAAAAGATACTGCTCTGCAAGAGGAGTGCTTGTGTCTACGCTGTTATATGAAACAGAGCAATTATTTGTGTCTAAAGCTTTTTGAGTATATTGGTTCAAATCTGAAAGTGAAAGATTGCGGTAACGGATTTGATACTCCTGTGTATTTCCCGATTGAGACCAGTCAGCATAAACTGCGCTGCTGTCGGTTAAAGATTTAAAGTAATCCGTCAGTTTTTGGCCAAGGGTATTATATGTTGAGCGTGGAAGATAATAAGTAATATTTCTGTCATATAAGCCATTTTTATTATTTGTGGTTTCAACCGTTATGTTATTAATCGCATAGCCTGTAACGTTATTTATTTCAATTTTACTGCCTGTTTCGTAATTTTGTCCGCCTATTGTTACCACAGAACCGTTAATACTTTTCTGATAGTTATATGAAGGGCTGTTTGCACTGTTAATATTATCGAAAAGCCATTTTAAGAGGTCAGCAGTATCAAAGTCCTCGCTGTAACGGATTCCCTTTGTAAGAACGGTTTTGGGTGTAGCAAGCGCAACTGAAGTATCTCTTGAAAGAATATCCTTGATTTTATTCTGATAGTCCGCCTTTGAGGTGAATGAAAGCGTAAAAATATAAGATGTACCGTTATCTGTAGCTTTGGTGCCATATGAGAAGTCTTTAGGACAGTTGTTTTTTATAATTTCCGCAAGCTGTTTTTTCGATTGATCAGAAGAAATCATACTATTCGGGAAAGAGCATGTAATAACTTTCTGACCCGAAAAAGATGAATCAATTTGCATTATTGTATTAACGGTAACGGTTTGTTTGCCGCAACCGAAAAAACAAGTGGAAAGCAATATTATCAGGGCAAAAAATCCCGTAAGGCTCAGTGTTTTTTTCATATATTTCAATCCTTGCAGTTTAAAATCCTTTTTCTTGTTCCAATAATACAGCACGGCATGGCGACGCTTCCAGTCCGCTGATTTTCAGAGGAAACGCACATAACAAATATTCTCCGTCATGTATATTGCTAAGATCGAGTCCCTCAAGTATAGCTATATCAGAGCCAAGAAGCTCCCGATGGGTTTTAGATTCATCATTAATTGTGGCAATCGATTGTGCATCTGTACCAACGAGAATAACATGGCTGTCCGCCAAAACAATAGCTGCGCTTGGCGAAACAAATGCTCGGCATCCGCCTTTAAACAATACTCTCTTTTTGCAGTATGGGAGCAATTTTTCCATATCTTCGCCTGTAAGGATACCTTCAATTGTTACGACAGTACAAGCACCGTAAAATTTCTTTAAATTTTGTTCACTTATTGTGTTTCCGCCGTTAATGAAATGGCTTGGCGCATCAATATGCGTTGCACAGTGGCTTGATACCGTAATTTGCGATAGATTGTAACCATCACCGTCATTAATTTGGCAAATCCATTCAACAGAAGATTCAGGATCACCTGCATAGACTGATGTTTTCAAAATATCTCTTGAAATATCGTGCAAAATCATACATAAGACCTCCTTATAGCTATAAAGATATAAGTATACTTTATTTTATCATATATCGTTTAATTTTAAAAGAAAAAAATAAAAAACGGTCGATACCTGAATGAATCTTTTCAGATACCGACCAAACAGTCGTAAATTCCTAATTATAAATTGATTTTTCTTGCTTCATCGTCGTTTACAACAAAGTAAGCAGCGCTTTGGTCTGTGTTTGCATAAATTTTCAATGACTTGATATCATTTTTTGAGCTTTCAGCCGTATATGCAGCTTTTGCATTTGCAATAATATCGGTACTTGAAATTTGTTTACCGGCAAATTCAACATAGAACTCAACTTTTTCAGTTGGTTTTACTGAAGTGGCTTTTGTTGCAGATAATTGTGTCGTGGCTGCTTTGGTTACTGTCGGTTTTGCTGTTGATTTTGGTGTTTTGTCCGATTTGCTCTTTGTGAGTGCCATTTTGTTACCTCCGTAAATTAAATTTTAATAATATTATTGTTTGTCCAATGTTAGGATTTTATTATATAGCAACTTTTTCCAATTGTCAATTTGCATAATTATAACGATGAAAATTTGTATAATACGCACTTTATATGCTTGAGAGTTACTTTTTTAAGAATTATTTAAACTTAATTCTTTTATGAATTTAGATTATATGATATACTAATAGAAAAATTTTCGGGGAGTGACGCATCATGCCGCAAAAAAAGAAATCGGCAACTAAAATTTCCGATATGCTTACAAAATCGGGAAGCCTTTCCGTTGAAAGACTTATTGCCGCCTTTTTTACTTCGTTTTTAGTGGCAAATATTTTTGCTTTATGCATGTCTCACGGAGCTTACAGCTCGAACACATTTGAAAATATCATAATGATGAGCACAGGAGTTTTCACAAGTTTATCAACATACGTTACAAATATGTCGTTTGTGTTCTTCTGGTGTACAATGATTGTTACTTTTGGCTTTCTTATTTGTATAACAATTCTGTTTGAAAAAAGGACAATCATTCCACGGACATTTCTTGCAGTATCTGTTTATTTTGCAGCTTTGCTTGCAAAAAACAGTGTAGCTTTAAAGCTCTCCGATTATGGTCTTGAAAATACAACAAATATTTATTTTTGCATTGGCCTAGCTATAATTTTGTTTATTATTATTCGCTGGCTTCTTGTTGATGACAAATTAGAGATTGGTGATTTCAAGCCCACATATAAGGGAGTTCTTATTGCAACAGCCTGCCTGTTTGTATTTATGACGATTATTGTGTCATATGGTACGATAATGAAATATCAGTCTTTTTCCACATCAACATTTGATTTTGGAATTTTCTCGCAAATGTTTTCAAGCATGAAGCATACGGGGCTTCCTAATACAACTATTGAGCGAAATATGCTGATGTCGCATTTTGGAGTTCACTTTTCTCCTACATTTTATCTTTTACTTCCAGGATATCTTTTATTCTCAAGTCCGCAATATCTTTTGATTATGCAAGCAGCATTTGCCATGGCAGGAATATTTGCTGTTTACGGTATTTGCAAAAAGCTTGAACTTTCCCCGAAAACCGCGCTAGGTTTTGTAATAATCTATGCTTTTTATCCGGCGCTCTCAAACGGTTGTTTTTATGATTTCCACGAAAACAAATTTATTACGGTAATGATTTTATTTACGGTTTATTTTTACTTGGCAAAGAAACCGTGGCTTACAATGTTGTTTGCGCTTTTTACGCTTGGAGTAAAAGAAGATGCAGCGATTTATTTGGGCGTACTGGCAATTTATATCTTAATGCAGAAGAACACGGAAGAACCTGTTAAGAATTTTAAAAATAATTGGTTTACTCAGAAAAATATTATCGGCATTTCGATGCTTGCATTAACCGTTGTATATTATTTAATCGCACAGCAAATAGTTGCGGCTTTGGGCGAAGGCGTTATGATGAGCCGTCTTTCAGATTATTTTATAAACGGTCAGCAAACATTCGGATCTGTTGTTAAAGCATGTTTCTATGATATCGGAAATCTTATAAGCAATTGTTTCACATCAGATTCAGGAGGAAAACTGAAATTTATTCTTTGGATGCTGTCTCCTGTTGTATTTTTACCTTTTATGAGCAAGAAAATCAGTACACTTGTTTTGTTGCTGCCGATGATTGTTATAAATCTTATGCAAAGCTGGCAATACCAGTATGATATTGATTTTCAATACACATACGGAGTTGCAGCATTGATTATTGCGGGAAGCTTGTTTGTTGCCAAAGAGCTTAATTCGGCGCAAAGAAGGAATGCTTTAATGACAGGCATGGCAGTATCGTTTGTTTTTACTTCTGCTCTGACATTTTGCAAAACAGAACAATGGGATAAAAATTATAAATCAGCAGCCAGTGATTTCCAAAAGTCGGCAGATCTTTTAAAGACGATTCCAGCCAATGCAACGGTAACAGCAAGCCAATTTTTGATCCCGCATTTAACTGCAAACTACAATCAGCTGTATTCAATGCCGCCGGTATATAATTTTGATGGTACGACAGATACCTCAGGCGTTCTTAGCAGTAAAAACACTAAGAAAACGGAGTACTTTATAGTTGATACTCGTTATAAGTCAAGCGGCGGAGAAAATGACCCGACATCCTTTATGGGTAACGACTACACGCTTCAGGGTCAATCAGGTTTTGTACAGGTATATAAGCATAAATAAATTAAGCTTTTCAGGGCGGCGAACAGCCGCCCATATATATGTTTAATAACAAATAATTTTTATTAAGAGGCAGACATGATTTCTAATTTTCTCACAGTAGCACAGCAAGTTTCAATACTATTTGTATTAATTTTAATAGGGTTTACAGCTAGTAAAGCAAAACTCTTTGATGAACACGTTGCAAAAGGAATGACGGAAATTGTCTTGTATTTAGCAACGCCATGTATAATTATAGCTTCCTTTCAGAGAGCATTTGACCCAACATTGCTTGCGGGACTGCTCAGCGCCGTAGGAAGTGCATTTGCAATACATATTTTAAGCATTGTTTTTTCAAGATTGATAATTCATGATAAAGATTTGGCAAGGCAAAAAGTATTACAGTTTGGCATTGTGTTTTCTAACTGCGGATTTATGTCTTTGCCGTTACAAAAAGCTATTCTCGGGGCGAACGGAGTGTTTTACGGTTCAGCGTATGTAATGGTTTTTAACTTGCTTTCTTGGAGCTATGGGCTTGTACTGATGAGCGGAGATAAAAAGAACCTTTCGCTTAAAAAAGTTCTATTAAATCCTGGCATAATGGGCGTTTTGGTGGCTGTTGTGCTTTTTGTGGCTTCTGTCAGCCTGCCCGAGATAATTTTATCGCCGATAACATATGTTTCTTATTTAAACACACCTCTGCCGATGATGATTATTGGATTTCATCTTGCAAGTACGAAATTTTCAAAAGTATTTTCCGATTTACAAATGTATCCTGCACTAATTTTACGGCTTGCAATAATTCCTTTGCTTGCATTAGGCGGAATGATTCTTTGCGGAGTTCACGGTGATATTCTTGTGTCGATAACAATTGCTGCAAGTGCACCTGCAGCTGCTACAACAACGCTGTTTGCAGCGAAATTCAATCGTGACACCAAGCTATCAGTTAGCTTTGTTTCAGCTTCTACCGTACTTTCAATAATCAGTATGCCGCTGATTGTGGGATTAGCTGAAATGTTAAAGTAAATATTTTTTAAAGTAAAAAAACCGCCGTGAAGATTTGTTTCTTCACGGCGAATTTTATTTAATTTTTTTGTTTAGATGAAATTCATTATTCAACAGTAACTGATTTTGCAAGGTTACGGGGTTTATCAACATCATTGCCTTTGTTTACTGAAGTATAATATGCAATCAATTGCATTGGAATGGCGGCTAAAAGCGGCATTAATATATCATCAGTTTTAGGTACGGTAATAATGTAATCGGCAACGTCATCTGTAACGTTGAAACCATCTGTGCAGATTACGATAGTCTTAGCACCGCGTGCCTTTACTTCTTTTATGTTGCTTATGGTTTTCTCGAACAAATGCGGTTGCGTTGCTACGGCAATAACAGGCATTCCATCAGTAATAAGTGAAATAGTGCCGTGTTTTAACTCACCTGCGGCATAAGATTCCGAATGAATATAGGAAATCTCTTTTAATTTCAAAGAGCCTTCCATGCTCAGAGCATAATCAAGTCCTCTGCCAATATACATAAGGCTGTCACAAGCTATAAGTTTTGTAGATACAAACTGTGTGATTTTCTTTGTTTTATCCAGTGATTTTTCAATAATTTTCGGGGTATCGCTCAAAAGCTTTGTAAGGCGTTTACACTCGTCTTCATCAATAGTACCTTTTGCAAAAGCCAATAAAAATGCGAAGAGATACATAACAGCAACCTGAACCGTATATGCTTTTGTGGAAGCAACAGCTATTTCGGGGCCGGCATGAGTGTAAATAAGCATATCGGCTTCACGGGCGATTGAGCTGCCTTTTGCATTAACGATAGCAAGAGTTTTTGCACCCAACTTTTTAGCAAGACGCATAGCTGCAAGGCTGTCTGCCGTTTCGCCTGATTGCGAGATAATAATAACCAAATCGCCTTCACCAACAAGCGGCTGACGATAGCGGAATTCAGAAGCGATATCTACGATAACAGGTACACGAGCCAAACTTTCAATTGTATATTTACCTACCATTCCGGCGTGCATAGCTGTACCGCAGGCTACTACGAAAATTTGTTTAAATTCACGCAGAGTATCAATTGTAATGCCGCACTCGGTAAGGTCAGGTAATCCATTTTGGATTCTTGGGTTAATTGTGGTTTTAATTGCTGTTGGCTGTTCATGAATTTCTTTAATCATGAAATGTTCGTATCCGCCCTTTTCAGCAGCATCCATGTCCCAATCGGCTGTCTTTAGCTCTTTTTCTATTTTTTCAAGATTTATATCAAAAATCTCGACGCCAGTTTTTGACAAAACAGCGATTTCATCATGCTCTAAAAGATAATAATCTTTTGTATACTTTAAAATTGCGGGTACGTCGGAAGCTATAAAGTTCTCGTCTTTTCCTACACCAACGATAAGTGGGCTTTCACGGCGGATTGCATATACGGTGTCCTGAAAATCAGCAAAGACAATACCTAAGGCAAAAGAGCCTTCAAGCTTTTCAACGGTTTTCACAATAGTTGCCAAAGGATCTCCGTTATAGTTGTAGTCAAGAAGCTGTGCGACTACTTCGGTATCGGTATCGCTGATAAATTTAACATCGTGCCGCTGTAAATATTCTTTAATTTCTCTGTAATTTTCAATTATTCCGTTATGTACGATTGTTACTCTTGCTCCAGAGTGCGGATGGGAATTTCTGTCTGAAGGTTCCCCGTGAGTAGCCCAACGGGTATGGCCGATTCCGGCAGTGCCTTTAAGTGCACCTTGTTTCAGCATCTTTTTTTCTAAATCGGCAAGTCTGCCCTTCGATTTTACGACTTTGATTTTGCCTTCGTCAAAAACGGCAATACCGGCTGAGTCATATCCCCTGTATTCCAGTTTTGAAAGCGCTTTCACTAAAACATCGCTACAATCTCTGTATCCAACATATCCAACAATACCGCACATGGTCATGCCTCCGTAGGTTTATTTATTGACGTTTAAACGTCGGTACAATTTTCTTTAGAAGTTCTATGGTTTTTTCTGAATTGTTTTCTTCAGCAACATTCCTCAGAAGCTCTAAATTATTAATTAATTCTTGGCTTTCAACGAGAATTTGTTTTCCTATAAAGATTTTCTTGTTTGAGGTCGATTTTAAGCCTTCCTCATCCATTAGAAGTTCTTCAAATAACTTTTCGCCGCTTCTAAGACCTGTAAATTTAATTTCAACGTCTTTATAAGGAACCTTACCATACATTCTTATAAGGTTTTCAGCAAGTGATAAAATCTTAACCGGGGCACCCATATCAAGAACAAAAATCTCTCCTCCCTTTGCCATTGCTCCCGCTTGCAATACAAGAGAAACAGCCTCGGGAATAGTCATGAAATATCTTATAATTTCAGGATCAGTTACAGTTACAGGTTTACCGCTTTCTATTTGGCGCTTGAACAGCGGAATTACAGAGCCGTTGGAGCCAAGCACATTTCCAAAGCGTGTAGTAATAAACTCGGTTTCCGAGCCTTTTTGAGCCATGTGTTGAACGATCATCTCACAGCAACGTTTTGTTGCACCCATAACGTTAGTCGGATTAACGGCTTTATCCGTTGAGATCATAATAAACTTTTTAACTTTATATTCATTTGCCAAAGTAGCACAATTGTAAGTGCCGACTACATTATTCTTTACAGCTTCCTCTGGTGAAGTTTCCATTAATGGGACGTGCTTATGAGCCGCTGCATGAAATACCAAATCGGGCTTATATTTTTCAAAAATCAACTTCATTTTATCGTAATCACGTACAGAAGCGATTAAAGTTACAAGATTCAGCTTGTCACCGTGCTCCATAAAAAGTTCCTGCTGAATATCATATGCATTGTTTTCGTAAATGTCGACGATAACAATTTGTTTTGGATGATATTTTGCAATCTGACGTACGAGTTCTGAACCAATCGATCCGCCACCGCCGGTGACCATGCTTACTTTACCTTTAACAAGCTCTTTAATATCCTGTTTGTCAAAAGTAATTGGGTCTCGGCCAAGTAAATCCTCGATTTTTATGTCTTTGACCTGTTTGAGAAGATGAACGGAATCGTTGTGATCCACAAGAATTTGACCTAAATAAGGTACTATTTTAATTTTTAGCTTAGTAGCCGCACAAATATCAAGAATGCGTTTTCTTTCTTCAATGCTTGCAGAAGGTATAGCAAACAGCACTAAAGAAATATTTTCAGACTTACATAGTTCAATAATATTATCGGTTGTACCTAAAATCGGTATATTGCGTATGTTTGATTTAAGTTTCTTTTTATCGTCATCAACGATGCAAATAGGAAATATGTTCTTAAATGGGTTATTTATATCTTTTCGTGCATTTTCAATATCGGTGAGAATCATTTTACATGCTTGTCCGCCGCCAACTATCAACGTACGTTCCTGAGAATCATTAACAGCAATGCTTGGGAAAATGGTATATATTTTTACTGTGAAATATCGAAAAGCAATAACACTGATACTTGCAAATATAAAAAAGAAAATAATAAACGGAACAGTAGCGGGCTTTTCGGTCAACTCGGTGATGAGAACTGTAAGCGCAATACCCGAACAAACTCCAGTAGTGCTAATAATATACTCTTTTTTAAGAAAACCTGCCCATTTTTTGGAAAATGTATTGCTAATGTATAATGTAAAATAGCATATTATGGCGTTGATTGAAAGAAAGAGCCCCAAACGTTGTGAGCTGAGGATGGGACGATCTGCATGTCCTGAATTCAATCCTACAAAATCAATAATAAAAAATGCAATAATACCCGCCATTGTAATTATCAGTACATTTGCGATTAATAAAGCAATTTTATTAATTTTTCTTGACATCATAAAACCTATGCTTCCAATCTAAATTATTTCTTAATAAACAAAAAACTAATGATATAATTTTGATAATAACAAAAATTATTATACGATTAAAAATCATAATTGTCAATGAATATGGGAAGAGCTGGAAAAGCTACGACCTATTTTTTATTGCCAAAAATGCATTAAAGACAAATTTTGTTGCGCATATTTCACACAAACCAGTAAAATATGTGAAATATAAAAACATACATATATATTATTAATATTTTTGCATAATATTTGCATAAAAACTACTTAATTATAATTGATTTTTTCGAAAAATACGTCTATAATTAATTATGAGACAACGTGTTAAAAATCTAAATAATGAAAAAGAAAGGAGCAGTCCATTTGTACAAGTGTTTAAAGCGTGGAATGGATATTGTTATTTCTTTGTTTGGGCTGATAATCATTTCACCAGTATTATTGCTTACTTCTATTGCAATTAAACTGGAATCAAAAGGTCCTGTTATTTTTAAGCAGAATCGTTTGGGAAAAGACGGAAAAGTCTTTTCAATATATAAATTCCGCTCCATGTGTGTGGGAGCCGAAAAAACTGGCAGCGGAGTTTACAGCAGCTCAAGTGACCCAAGGGTAACAAAAGTAGGTAAATTCATTCGGGCAACCAGTATTGATGAACTTCCTCAGTTTATTAATGTTTTAAAAGGTGAAATGAGTTTAATAGGACCGCGCCCTGTTCTTACATATCATCCATGGTCGTTTGAAGAATATACAGATGAACAGAAAAAACGTTTTTCTGTAAGGCCCGGGCTTTCTGGACTGGCACAAGTTAACGGACGAAAAGGGCTTGAATGGCCTAATAGAATTAAATACGATGTTACTTATACTGAAAAGTGCAGTTTTTGCATGGATATAAAAATTATTTTTCAAACAATATTAAAAGTTTTTTTAAATGCAGATAATGTGAATACAGGAAATACGGCGGTTCGAATTAAAGCCGAAGCAGAAGAAAGCGGGTTGAAGTAATGCCTTTAAAGCTTATGTACATCACGAACAGGACGGATGTTGCGAAGATTGCCGAGGATGTTGGCGTTGATCGAATTTTTGTTGATCTTGAATTAATCGGAAAAGAAAAACGCCAGGCAAACTTTGATACAGTAATTTCAAAGCATTCTGTTAACGATGTGCGTTTGTTGCGTTCTGAACTTACAAAAGCGGAACTTTTGGTGAGAATAAACCCTATTTATGATAATTCAGAGCAAGAGATTAATGAAGTTATTGCTGCCGGTGCTGATATTATAATGCTTCCGTATTTCAAGACAGTTGAAGAAGTTAAGAAGTTTTTTGAACATGTAGGCGGTCGAGTAAAGACTATTTTGCTGTTTGAAACACCTGAATCAGTTGAAAAAATTGATGAAATCCTTGCCATCCCAGAAATTAATGAAGTATACATAGGGCTTAATGACCTTCATTTGGGGTATAAAAAGAAGTTTATGTTTGAGCTTATGGCTAATGGAACGGTAGATGAAATTTGCAGTCATTTTAAAGCGAAGAATTTACCTTTCGGCGTTGGTGGAATTGCAAGATTGGGCAAAGGAACTCTTCCTTCAGAACGCATTATTGCTGAGCATTATAGACTCGGTTCAGGTTCTGCAATTTTATCTAGAAGTTTCTGTAATGTTGATAAAATAGATTCAATTGAGAAAATTCAGCAAATTTTTTCACAGGGAGTAAAAGAAATTCGGGATTATGAGAAAACGATTGAAGATAAAAGTCCTGAGTTTTTCCGTGATAATCATGAAACAATTACTCAGTTGGTAGATGTAATTGTTAATAGAAAATAAATTACATATTACATATAAATCAAGGGAGCGGATATCCGCTCCCTTGATTTATTTAAATGCGTATTTTTTAATTATTGTTAAACACTTTTTTTGCAATATCTATACCCATTTTGGCGTCTTTCGAATAGAAATCAGCACCAATTTTTAATGCATAATCTTCCGTAAGAACTGCACCGCCAACCATGACTTTACAATTTGGAATCTCTATATGCAGAAGTTTTATCGTTTCTTCCATAGCGTCAAGAGTGGTTGTCATCAATGCTGAAAGTCCAACAAGCTTTGCTTCGTGCTCCTTAGCTGCTTGTACAACTGTTTTAGGCGGGACATCACGTCCTAAATCTATAACATCATACCCATAATTTTGAAGCAGTACTTTGACAATATTTTTCCCAATATCATGAATATCGCCCTTTACGGTAGCTAAAACGATTGTACCAAAGCTTTTCTGTTCGTTTTGCTCCTGTGAAAGCTTGCTTCGTATTACGGCGAAAGCTTCTTGTGCCGCTTCTGCGCTTGCCATAAGCTGAGGCAAAAATATTTCGCCTCGTTCAAATTTTGTGCCCACATCATCCAGAGCAGGAATAAGTTTTTCGTTGATTATTTCCATCGGATTTTCGGTTTTCAAGAGTTCTTCCGTAAGAATGCGTGCGTCAGCCTTAAGCCCTTTATGAATTGCATAAAGTATGTTTTTTGTTTCGGCTTTTGTCGGTTCTGCCGCTTTTTGACCATTGTGGCGAGCAATGTAGGTTGATGCTTGTTTGTCAATGTTCAACAGCATTTTAAAAGAGTCAAAAGCACCTGCCATGCCCATGTTATTCGGATTCATAATCGGAAGATCCAGCCCGTGGGATAAAGCCATCGTTAAAAACGTTTCATTGATGAGTTCACGATTCGGCAAACCAAACGAAATATTCGAAACGCCCAAAACCGTTTTAACGCCCAGTTCCTTTTTTACAAGCGATACGGCCTTTAGTGTTTCCAAAACAACATCCTGTTCGGCGGAAGCCGCCAAAGTAAGGCAATCTATATATATGTCAGACGAGGGGATTCCGTAGCTTTCCGCACGCTGAACGATTTTTTTTGC
>JAUZPX010000229.1 GCA_030705695.1 Bacillota bacterium | reverse complement strand
ATGATAGTTGTGTTTACGCTTGCTGATATGGCAAGCAGCGGCGGAATTTTATGCTATATTCTTGTTGCGATAGTTGGAAACGCTTTTGTAATCGGGCTTGAGGCATTGCTTGTTTGCATTCAGGTATTAAGGCTTGAATATTACGAAATGTTCAGTCGTTTTTATGTCGGCGAAGGGCGCTCGTTTGAACCTGTTCTTGTTAAAATCAAAGAACATTAATTTTTGGATTTATCCGCATTTTAAGTGGATTATCAATATAATAATATTTATTTTTTTGGAGGATTTTATTATGCAATACTTTTTAATTTTGATTCCGGTCATCTATCTTGTTTCATCAATTATAATTTCTATTCGTGCAGTTTACAGCGGTGCAAAAAGACAAAAAACCCTTGCAATTCAAATGATCTCTTTCTTTGCCGTTTGCGTTCTTACTCTTGGAGTACCACTCATAGCTCATGCAGCTTCCGCTACACCTGATGTTGCAACAACAGCAGCTTCCGGTCTAACATCCATGGCCTACATAGGGGCAGCTCTTGCCACAGGTTTAGCAGGCATCGGCGGCGGTATCGCTGTTGGCTCAGCTTCATCTGCTGCTATCGGTGCTGTATCTGAAGATCCGAAAGCATTCGGTAAATCTCTTATCTTCGTTGCTCTTGGCGAAGGTATTGCTCTGTACGGATTGCTTGTTGCTATTCTGATTCTCTTTGTTGTTCATTAATTTGTATTGCAAATATTATTACTCTGAACAAGAATAACAGGTGGTAAAATGCGTTTTTATTTAATCAGCGATAATGTCGACACTATTGTCGGTATGCGTCTTGCAGGAATCAAAGGAGTTTTGGTTCATGAAGACAGCGAGGTCACCGACGCTCTTTTAAAAGCAATGGATATGCCTGATGTTGCGGTCATTTTAATGACATCACGGCTAATGTCGTTATGCCCTAAGCTTGTGTATGATTTAAAGCTGAACCGCAAACAACCGCTAATAATTGAAGTTCCTGACCGTCACGGCAATGGTCGTGCGAAAGATTCCATTACACGCTATGTAGCAGAGGCTATCGGCGTAAAACTTTGATTTTTTAACATGCTAACATATAAAAAATGACGTATTGAATTTTTTGTTTGATGCGATCGTTTGACTCATGTAAAGGGGCAAATGAATATGGCTGACACAAATAACAAAACAAATAATTTTCTGACGGCTATCGAAAAATATGCCAAAGAGCAGAGAGAACAAATCATCTCTGAAGTTGAAAAGTTTAAGGCGGAAGAGTTAAAGAAAGCCGAAGATGAGGCTCTTAACGATGCTCATAAGCTTATTCTTCATAAAATGGCTGAAATGCACACAGAAATTACTAGTGAGCTTTCAAAACGTGAATACGAAAGCCATAAGGAGCTTTTTGAAAAACGTAGCGGTATTACCGACGATATTTTCAAAAAAGCGGCAGCCAAACTTGTAGACTTTACCAAAACAGCTGATTACGAAAAAATGCTGTTAAACAGTGCAAAAGAAATTGCTGATTTATTTGAGAACAACGATTGTACTGTTTATATCAAAGAACAAGACACAGCATT
>JAUZPX010000228.1 GCA_030705695.1 Bacillota bacterium | reverse complement strand
AAGGAAAAGGGACAAGCAGGTGAATTGCGCAAACATCTCGAAGTGTTACCGGACATGGATGAAAACACTATGAAACAGTTGCTCCCTCTTTTAGTGCCTTATGTGAAAAACAAGCATTTCGTTGAGGAGGCGGAATATAGATTAATATTTCCAAATAATGATTATAGCCTATCTAAGTGTATACATTATAGAGATATTGGCAATGGTAGCAAAGTTCCGTACATAAAGATACGCCCCAAAGGAGAGTACGGAATAACCGAACGAGTTCCTTCAGTTGACGCAGAATATGATAGAGACATAGACCATATTCAAAAAGAGCGTCGCGGGAGTAAAACAATGATAATTCGAGTTCCATTTTGCGCAACCCAGCAGAGTATTTATGAAAAGCTTTGGGAAAAAGTTAAAAAGAAGAATTCAGAACGTCAACGGGGGGATGATATAATTCATATTCTTTGTGATGGGCATTTTCCAATAACGAAAATAACCGTTGCGCCTATGCCGAATATGGAAAGAATCAAAGAGCAAATTGAGCATTTTTGCAAAAGTAAGTATTGGTTACGTCAAGTTGACGTAGTAACTTCAAAAATTCCATATGCTGCTTCCTTGTTAAAATAAAAATAAAGCACATAAATGATAAAAAGTGAATATTCGAACCAATAAGAGTTAATCCTAATATTTTACAAAATACATCAAATGAAAAGAAATAGTTTTTATAGTTAAGATATAAAAATTTGACATGGCTTCATTGGATAGTATTTGGATTCGAGTGAGATCAATATTCACAGGAATGTTCTCAAATGAAAAATCTTGTAGTCGATGATTAAAGCCCCCCCATAATTCAAAAGCATCTCTCGACAAAATTGCTTGTGTATTCTATTTAACTGCGGGAGAGGTCTGCAGAATGGCGATGGAAATATAAGTGCCTAGAATTTGAAGAAGCCATTCCGCACAGTTACTGTCACAGGACTGAACCTTGTGCCGGACAACGCACAGGAGCAAATCAGCTTCAGCGGCGAAGAGGACAAACCGCGGGAGCGGTTGGAGAAGGTTGAGCAGGCGGTGGACGATATTTGCAGACGCTATGGCAAAACTGCCATCTCACTCGGCACACATATCGCTGGTGATTTGGGCAACGAAGTGGACGCAACGCTGATAAAGAGAAATAATTGATCAGGCGCCCCGAGGCGTATATAAAATGACACGGCTATATTGGCCAAATCAAGCTACCATATACCAATTTGTTCTGTTGATTGTTTAATTCAAATTGCTACATATCTATTTGCTCACACCCGGCATTCATACCCAAGATTTCAATAGAAAATATCTCGAAAAATCACATTTGGTATCATTTTTAAAAAGTTGCAAGGTAATGCCTTGCAACTTTTTTGCGACTTTATATTTATATGTGTTTCATATACTTATGTTGGCAACAATATAGTTAATAGTAGCAACTATATCAACGTAAGGGAGGAGGGATAATGGGGCACGGTACATTCAACATTGACATTCTCGGTGTATTATGCTATATGATTTTATTATATGTGTTTTTCATCGGGGGGGTCGTTATTAAAAAATTAACGCATAAGCGAAGATGTTGGTT
>JAUZPX010000227.1 GCA_030705695.1 Bacillota bacterium | reverse complement strand
GGATGAATATTCAAATACGGGGAAAATCAATTTGACAGAGAGAATAAAATATGATATTAAAGGTAATAAAATGAAGAAAATACATATAAATGGTGAGGAAAGAATGGAGAAATAGTATGAAAAAAATTATTACTCTTATTTTTAGCGTTTTATGCGTAGTGTCGGTATGTTCAGGATGCTATGTGCGTACGCTGGACTCCTCCAGAAACTATAGATATTATCCGCCGGAAGCTAAAACGGCTTACGATGATTTGCTTTCCTACACAGGGAGTCTGGGGGATAAATGGAATTTCAGCAGTAATTGGACGATACTAAAAAAAGATAAGTCCGCAGACGATACGACAACGCCGAAGGACACATATATAAAAGCTTTGGGAGACCTGAAAGATATAATGAACGGAGTAACGCTTTACGGCCTTGTTCAGCCGGAGAATGTCAGTGATTACAACAAGTATGCGGAAGACCTGCTGGACGGCAAACCGTCGGATTATGAGTTGTGGGCAAATTTCGGGACTACCGTAACAAATAAGATTTCAGACAACGATATTTTCTTTAACAATCTCCGAATAATAATAACCGGCGCCTCAAGATGCTACGTCATCGCTGACTATAAAAAGAGTGCTGATAGTGATTCTAAACGCTATGCTTATTACTCCGAAGATAAAACCCTTATCGATAATATCGATAAATGGGCTGACAAATACATGGCAGAAAATTTAGGCTGATAGCTATTATTTAAAGGCAATGCCGTTTCAGAGGTGTATATTAATTATAAGGACTTGAGTTTTTTAGCAGGATCAATGGTTTGAAATGCCGTGCCGAAGTTGTGTTTTTGCTATCTGTTTATTAAAATCGCATACGCTGAAGCTTTCATCCTAATGGACGTATAATAAATACCGTTGTTTTAGATATATCGTAGGACCTTTCTGTATCGATGCTCTATGTTTGATATTTTAGATTTATATTAATTTCAACAAAATCAAGCTCCGATTCCTTACACAAAGCTTCGCAGTTCTCAAGGCTTTTAATCTGTATTAAAGTAGGCATGCCAAATTCAATTTGAACACCTCGGAATATAGTAATCTACCGCAAACGGATAAATGTTCAAACCTGCACGCACTACGGGCATAGATAAAATATTTATTCTGTGATGTTCACATATCTGTTTTTATACCAAAAATAAATACCTAATCCCGGTATCATTGCGGCAAAAGAATATACAAGCAGCCATCCGAATAACGCAACTCCATCATCGCCGCCCAGCTTTGTTTGTCTATATGCGGTTCCATATGCGAAAAACTCTTGAACAGCAGTAAGGATATACCATATAATAAGCAAAATTGAGCCCAGCACCCCCATAATAAACCTCCGTTAGTAAAATTGATTATATTATAGAATATATTATACGGTTATACAATTAATTTTTGATAACTACCTATACGATTTAATTGTGCGGTGAAAAGACATAGACAAAATAATACCCCCCGCTATTGAACAAGCAGGGGGTAATCATAACTAATATTTTTTATTCCGTACCGGCTTTAAGCGCGTCGCTCATCTGTATCCTGTTTACTTTCCTCCTGCTAAGCGCTTTCGACAATTCATAGGTTATGTAGATTAT
>JAUZPX010000226.1 GCA_030705695.1 Bacillota bacterium | reverse complement strand
CGACGGTGGCGGAGATTTTCATGAGGGCTTGGCGCATATTTTTCGAACGATAGAACCCGGCAAACCACCTTATGTTGCTCCAACTAATCTATTCGGATTCATTGATACCAGCGGGAACCTTGTTTTGCCGCTTCAATATGGTAATGCCGGCGATTTTCACGACGGAATTTCTTGGGTAGGATTAGATGGCGACACTTGCTATATAAACAAAGAAGGGGAAATAATCGCACGTTTTAATCTTCCTCATCCTCCAACAGACTTTAATAATGGTTTGCTTCGTGTTTATAACAAAGGCAAACCAGTAGTACTCAATACGAAAGGCGAAACAGTTATTCCGCCTGAAGGGAATTACAATATGGTAGGTATGTTCTCGGAAGGGTTCGCCGCCGTGCAAAAAAGTGGCGGTACATTTGACTATGGTAACGGTTATATTGATATAAGCGGAAAGCTCATTGTTCCTCTTGAATATCAAGGCACAGAAGCGTTTCATGACAATCTTGCCTGCGTATTCCAAAAAGATGATACAAGCAAAGGCGGATTGAAATACTTTATTCTTGAAAAGGTAAATGCCGTAAACCCGACCGAATCAAGAGTTTTTGTTGACAATAGAGAAATTACATTTGACGACTATAATATAAATGATAACAACTATTTCAAGTTGCGTGATATAGCATATGCTCTAAACGGAAGTAGCAAGCAATTCTCAGTTAACTGGAATGAGTGGGAAAATTCCGTTTTACTTAAAAGCGGAGAAGCATACGTTCCGGTCGGCGGTGAATTGGAGGGAAAATCCTACAAGGCAAACATACCATTTGCAGAAGACTCAAAAATTACTTTGAATGGACAAAAATTGTTGCTACCTGTCTATAATATTGACGGAAACAATTACTTTAAACTACGTGACATAGGCAGAGTATTGAATTTCTCGGTTGAGTGGAATGCGGAGGATGATTCAATTATTATAGATTCCACCAAAGGGTATTCGGTAAATTGATTTAGCTCTGTTATATATAAATAAGAAACCGTTGTTCCGCTATTTTATTATTATTTTGGTGTGCAATTAAACCTTAAACCTTTTCGCAAAATATTGCGAAAAGTGAAGTGTACCCCAAAGAGTGGACACATTTTAATTGTGTAATTGTATCACATTGACATTAACTCATCATAAATTACTAAGTGAAAATGTGCAAAAAATCTCTCTTTTTTACACATAATATATTGACGTATGCAAAAAAACATGGTAAAATACTTGTGTAAGAGAGGTGAATGCAATGAAAGCTTATCAATTACCTATGTTGCCGCCAAGGGCTAATTTGGAAACAAAGGCAGTTTTAAAGGCTTTATCAAGATCAAGCAGAGCTTTGGCGGAACTGAAGGGCTATGCGGATACGATTCCCAATAAACATATTTTAATCAATGCGGTGACCATTAATGAAGCGAAGGACAGTTCTGCAATAGAAAACATTATAACGACACATGATGAGTTATATAAAGCAATGAGCGGCAATCGTATAATTAATCCAGCCGCCAAGGAGGTTGTGTCATACAGGAGCGCTTTATGGCATGGTTATGAAAAAGTAAAAAGCAATGAAATGCTTACGACAAATATGATTGTTGAAATACAGG
>JAUZPX010000225.1 GCA_030705695.1 Bacillota bacterium | reverse complement strand
GGGGTAGCCCGAGAAAGAAATGCAGTCGGCAAACCTTTCGGAGCCCCTTAAGGGGTTTAGTCCGTATTATGCCCTTCTAGGGCTTACTCATGCCTCCGGCTTAGCCGGAGGTTTTGACTACCGTTGCGCCAAGGAGGTATTTGTTGATTAGGCAATATTAAGGTGCTACAATAAATTTACTCTTAAAGGATCGGAGAAACGGCAATGATAAGAGCAATAATTTTTGATGCTTATGGAACATTAATATCTACGGGGAACGGTTCCGTAGAAGCAACGCGAAAAATGCTTAATCAATTAAATGTCTTGATTGATCCTGTCATTTTTTATAAAGATTGGAAGCTTACACATAAAATAAATATTGAGAATATTGGTGAATTTCTATCAGAATATGATATTTTTATTCGTGATTTACAAATATTATTAAAAAAATATTCTATTAACGAAATGCCTGAAAACGCGGTTTCCTTTATGATTCATTCTTTGACTGGAAGAAAAGCTTTTTCAGAAACCAAAGATGTGATAGATTCATTATCTTCTAAATACACTATATGTATAGGTTCTACAAGCGATACGGAACCGTTATTGGAAAATATTAAAGAAAATAGCCTGACTTTTGATTATGTTTTTACATCTCAATCATTAAGGATATATAAACCACAAAAAGAATTTTACGAAAAAATTCTTTCAATCTTAAAGATATCTTCAAATGAAGCCGTATTTGTAGGTGATTCGTTAATAGACGATGTTTTGGGACCGCAACAACTTGGGATTTATTCAGTTTGGCTAAATCGCCTAAAAGTGGAGAATAACACAGACATAATTCCCGATGCGATAATCGCTTCATTATATGATTTACCTAATGTACTAAAAAAATTGAAATAGCCAATTACGATACTAAAAATTTAATTAATTGAGAGAGGCAAATATCATCGCGCGCGGGGAATCTTCCGCGCACGTTTATTTTATCTGTTTCCGATGTCACACTGCTGCGGCAAAATAAGTATCCGTTGTTTTTATTCGGTATTATGGTATACTAAGGTAGTACGAAAGGGGGAGCGCCAATGATCAAAAAAGTTGGACTTAAGCGTACGCTTATTAATATCGCGATAACCGCCGTTATTGGGTTTATCTATTATTACAACAAACTGCCCGCCATAAACCTACACGACCCGTCATTTTACGGCTTTTTCTTTATACTTGTGCTGATATACTGCCTGCTCACCGTGATCTCAATGGGCGGCGTAAAGTCTGCAACCGATGCCAGGTCCTTTTTCTCGAGCCTTAAGCAATTTTGCCGCATCCCTCTTATTATTTGCGGCGCGCTTATAGTTATTTATCTAATCGGCGCGCTTTTATCAAGCCCGCTTCTGCGCGCTTCCGCCTACAAAAGTCTGCTGCCTATTAAGGACGGAAATTTTGTTCAGGACGTGACAGAAATAGGGTTTGACCAAATACCTATGCTGGACGAGGACTCGGCGATGAAGCTCGGAGACAAAAAGCTAGGAGAGCTTTCAGATATGGTGAGCCAGTTCGAGGTGGCCGACAACTATACGCAGATAAATTATAAATCGCATCCGGTACGTGTGACGCCGCTCAAATACGGCGACATTATTAAATGGTTCAATAACCGCT
>JAUZPX010000224.1 GCA_030705695.1 Bacillota bacterium | reverse complement strand
TTGAGCTCGCTTGTTCATACCATTGAGGGAATCGTACAAAAAGAAGGGCTCACCGAGGTTGAAAAGATTGTTATCGAAGTCGGAGAGCTCTCCGGTATTGTTCCCCGCTATATAGAGCAATGCTACCCAGCCGCCGTCTATAAAACCTTTATGGAAAAGACGGAGCTTGAACTTGTCGTGGTACCCGGTATGGTCAAATGCCGGGACTGCGGGCAGATTTCAAACGCAGCCGCAAATGATTTGCGCTGCCCCGGCTGTGGTGGGCAGGCTTTAGAGATTCTCAGCGGCAACGATATGATTGTGCGGGAAATTGTCTGCCGCTGACAAAAATGTGAAGAGGGATAGTGGCTCAGCCATTATCCCTCTTTTTGTCGTATAAGTATTTATACACAGCCTATCGACGCGACTCTTTTAGCGTAGTAAAATATTACATATACGAATCCTTCTGAAATCAGGTGAATAAAATGAAGTTCTCAACCTTTTATTTCAGCGGTACCGGCAATACCGAGTGGGCGGTTCAACAGTTTCATGAAATACTACTTGATAACGGGCAGGAAAGTGAAGTCTATGCAATAGAGAATATCGATTTGCAAAACATGTCCGTTCTGACTGGTATTGTCAATAATTCAGATTTTGTTGGCTTTGCACACCCGATTTACGGCGGCAATATCCCGCCGATTGTTAAAAGTTTTCTGGAAAACCTGATGAGAGAATACAAAGATAAACAAAACTTCCAAAAGCCAGTCTATATCATCAATACATTCGGGTATGTAAATGGATTTGGCCCTTTTTGCGCCAGAAAACTGTTTCAGCATACCGTGTTTACGGTGGTTTCCTACGTGAATATCCAGTTATGCAACAATATATCCACTCCAAAACTAAAGATTAATAGACTAAGTCCTGATAAACTAAATAGACGAAAAGAAAAAGCAAAGGCTGAGTTGCGAAAGGCAGCAGAAAAATTGCTTGCACAGAAACGTTACATAACCGGAATAGGTCCCTATTTGCTGCCCAATATCATCGTCCGTAAAAAATCCAAGAAGGGGATTGCGGAAAACTATAAAATATTCAGCGTTGACAGTGCTACCTGTAAGAAATGCATGCTCTGTGTTAACAAGTGCCCTACGAAAAGCATTGTTTATTCAAACGGTACCTTTTCGTTTTTGCCAACATGCACCGCCTGCATGCGCTGCTACAATAACTGCCCGGCCTCGTCGATTCTGTTTAACGGGCAATACGCTGACCCGGCCATCTACGAACGGTATCACGGGCCGTTTTAGCGGTTCTTTGGGCAAAGATAAAACAATAAATTGTGTATACAGAAAAACCCAAAAGTGGGGTATTCGGATAGATAGCTTTCATAAAACGCACTCTGCGCTTGGAGTGCGTTTTTTTGTTTTGCAAACTGGTTAGGTATAACGGGAAATATTTCCCTATTAGAGAACTTTCTATCGATAAATTGTTATCGATAGAAAAAGATTGATAAATAAATGGCACAAAAAGATTTATAGATAACACTTTAATTCAATATTATGGTTATTGAACTTGTGTAAAAATCCATGTTATAATATACGGCATGAGACTCTTTAGTAGATGGAGAAGTGTATGATGAAAGAAATTTTAAACAGAAGGCGCATTCGGGTAACGGT
>JAUZPX010000223.1 GCA_030705695.1 Bacillota bacterium | reverse complement strand
TATCTATGGTCTGTTTCAGCACGATATAATTAGGGTCGCTTGATGAATTGGAATAACTTTTCCCCATCGCTGTCAGCATTGACTGCATCTGGGCTAATGCATTTTTCACTCCAAGAAGAGCATTTGCCGCGCCCTGATATCGAGTACCCATTTCAATATATCCGGCTTGTATTTTAACATAACTGTCCCCTAATTGTTTTATTCCATTGCTCATTTTAGTAATATTCGTTTCTATTGTAATAAGACCGTTTTTTATCGTTTGTGGATTGTTAGATCCGTCAGCGATACCCGCTTGTATTTGCTTCAACCCGCCGCTTAATTCTGTCATGCCGTATACAAGCTTGTCTGTACCGCCAGCCATTTGATTTACCTTGGAGAAGTCAGCTGAACCCAGTTTATCTTGAGCCAAATGTAAACCATCATATATTTGATCAACACCGTTTTGAGTTTTTGATAAACCATCCGTTACTGTTACCGTTTGACTCCCGATGTAAAAGCCACCAATTTGCATACCCTGGGGTTGGGTTACTGAAGACACCTGATGTACTCCTTTAATTCGTTTTAGTTTTTCAGTCAAATTGTCTATTACTGAAAGAGATTCGTTATTATCAAGCGCTTTTGAATTTTCTATAACAACATTAACAGGCATTGCCTGCCCCCGGCCGAAATGATCCGAAACCAAATTAAAGGCTTTTGTAGAAAGCTGTGAATCCCCAAGCTCGCCAATTGTATCGAAATTCAGTTTTTGTTGGTGAAAATATACTGTTGGCACTATGATCAATGCGATAATCAAAACAGAAAACGCAGGATGTTTGATTGAAACAGACGTTATTTTATGCCATAGTTTACTTTCCTTATGTCCGGATGTATTCTTAGAGGGCCATAAAAGCTTACTGCCAAGAATTTTCATAGCAAAAGGAGTAAGGGTTATAATTTCAAGCAAAAGTATTGCCGCTCCGATTACTACAACAATACCGGACTTATAAATAGGTGATTCTGAAAAGATAAGGCTGAAAAAAGCGATCAATACCGTAAGTACACTTAAAGCAATCGTTTTCCCTGCCGTTTTGTAAGTGTTTATAATCGCTTCATCTATAGAGCATCCATGGTACATTTCTTCCTTAAATCGATTAAAAAGCAGTATATTGTAATCCGTTCCTATACCAAAGAGTATCAGTATAAGAAGCATTTGTGTAAGGCTTGTAATTGGAAAATCAGCTTTGTCAATTAATTGGGCTGCGATACCCATTGAACAAAGATAGGAAAAGGCAACTGCCAATAAAGATACTAAAGGAGCCACTACTGATCTGAACATAATGATCAGTACGATTAATATGAATATTACCGTTAATGCAGCACTCTTTTCCACGCCCGCCAAAGCAGCCTTCAGATAATCATTATTGATAAAATCCTGTCCTGTAAGATAGTGCTTAGTTTGTACGCTGCCAAGTTTACTTTCGATGGCTTTTTTGATATCGTCCACTTCTCTTGAAGCTTTATCAAGCTTGAAGCTTACCATAAGAGTTGTACCGTCTTTAGAGATTAGAGAATTCCTTGCATCAGGCATGCTGAAAGGATCAATCATCTCATGGATTCCCAACTTGGAACTGCTTTCCCTGATAGCGTCTACCCCGCTGCTTATTTGTTTCATTTCCTTATCAGAAATTTTATTTTT
>JAUZPX010000222.1 GCA_030705695.1 Bacillota bacterium | reverse complement strand
CTGTAAGTTTGAATTAATTCAAACTTACAGATTATACGCCGCCTGCCAGATGTTTGCAAAACCGAATATTTGCAAACAGGCAGATGCGGAACTTAATCTCTTTTCATTCCTCTGCCGAATTCGGCGGGTGAAAAGAGTAAAATTCAGTTTTGTGGCGCACACTTTGGCGGCGGAATGGAGATTAAGTATGCAAAAAAAAATTTCAGCTTCCATGATGTGTGCCGATATAATAAAAATTGCGGACACACTGGCAGTCTTTGAAAAAAATAGAGTAGAGTATTTACATATTGACATTATGGACGGCAGTTTTGTGCCTAATTTTACTTTAGGTACGGACTATTGTACGCTGATGAAGAAAAACAGCTGCATTCCGCTGGATATTCATTTAATGATTGATAATCCGGAGAATAAACTGGACTGGTTCAATTTTGGCGAGGAGGATTATGTTTCCGTTCATTGTGAAAGCACCAAGCATTTACAGCGGGCATTGCAAAAGATTCGTCAAAAAGGCGGAAAACCAATGGTTGCCGTAAATCCGGCGACGCCGCTTGCCATGCTGGAAAATGTTCTGGATGATATTGACGGCGTGCTGGTTATGTCCGTTAACCCCGGTTTCGCGGGTCAAAAATTAGTTCCAAAGGCTTTGGATAAAATAAAACAATTAAGAGAATATCTCAATAAAAACGGGTATGAACAGATTGAAATAGAGGTAGACGGAAATATAAGTATGGAAAATGCAAGCCTTATGAGCAACGCGGGAGCAAACATTTTTGTCGCGGGAACATCCAGTATATTTACCGAAACATATACCTTGGAAGAAGGAATATTAAGATTGAGAGAAGCTATTCAATAAAAAGGAAGTATATATTATGGAATTATCAATTAATCCAAGTTATTTATTGCGCAAGAGAAATTCAAGTATCAAGAGAAGCTGCATTGAATGTATCAAACTTTGCAAGGATGCCGGATTCCGGCTAATTGATTTTGATTTAACCGCATCACCCGGTAATATTATTTGCTTTGATGATTGGAAAGAACGTTTATATACTATAAAAGAGCAAATTAATGAATTGAGCGTTAATGTGGATCAGGCTCATGCTCCGTTTGAATTTAATAATTTAGAAAACCATGGTGTAATGATGGGGCGCGCGTTTGAAGCTTGCAAAATTTTGGGCGTAAATCATCTGGTCATCCATGCGGATATATATGATAAAGGTGACGGCGAGTTCAACTTTGATGACGCGTTAAGAATTATTTATGATTTTTACGCACCCTTTGTTGAGTATGCTAAAAAAGAAAATATAGGAGTTGCTATCGAAAACCTTTTTGAAACTTCAAAAGACGGAACAAGAACAAGGTTTACTTCAAATGTTGAGGAGCAGCTTGCAATCATTAATAAATTCAATGATTCAATCGTTACGGCTTGCTGGGATTTCGGCCATGCGCGTGTTACATACGGGGATAATCAGTTAGACGCATTGAAGAAAATTGGCGGTTTGCTCAGCTCAACTCATGTGCATGACAATATCTACGGCATGGATTTACATCAAAATGTCTTTCTGGGAGGAACTAACTGGGAAGAAATTATGAAGTATCTGAAGGAGAGCAAATATAAGGGGAATTTTACATACGAATTAGTTTACGGTTGTATTCCGGACGATTTGTTATCCAAATATAT
>JAUZPX010000221.1 GCA_030705695.1 Bacillota bacterium | reverse complement strand
CAGATCAACGGGTATTCTTTATTATTATCCACCGCAAAATTTTCAAAACGGTTCACTTCAGCTTTCGGTGCTGGAAAAGCCGATGATTGACATGAAGAACAGTTCAGATATCAATTTTGAAGGGATTACTTTTGAAGCTTCATGCGCCACGGTAATCAATATGAAGGACACGAAAAACAATAATATCAGAGGATGCACCTTCCGCAACCTAAGTGAAAAAGCGGTAAATATTGAAAATGCTTATGGTTGCGGATTGTTGGGCTGTGATCTATACAATATCGGCAAAGGCGCCGTGGATTTGGGCGGAGGGGACAGGGCAACACTTACTGATAGTAAAAATTATATAAAAAATTGTTATTTTACCCGGTATAATACTAGATTGTTTTGTTCATTTTACAAAGCGGTCGAACTGTATGGCGTGGGGAATATTGTTGCTAACAGTGTTTTTCACGATTCCGGCGGATGTGCGGTATGGTTTAACGGAAATAGCAATCTGATAGAAAACAATGAATTCTTTGACCTTGATAAAATTACCTCCGATGCCGGCGCAGTTTATGCATATGGGGACTGGACAGCACAAGGAAATGTTATCAGAAATAATATATTTCACGATATCATAGGCGGCAGAGGTACCGGTGGAGCAAGACCTGTTTATTTGGATGAGCGTATAGGTGGAACGACTGTTGAGAGTAATTTGTTCTATAATTGCAGTAAACCGATGTTTTCGAATAGCGGACGGGATAATATCTATGACAGTAATTTAATTGCAAATTGCGCAAGTTCTATATGGATTTCTACATTTACATCATCAACAGACGATGTAATGAATCCGTATTCGGTTCTTATGATTACCTATAGAGAAGCACCTGTTTCAAATGAATTATGGAAGAAAAAGTATCCAAAGCTTTTAAACCTGCTAAATGATAAGCCAGGATTGCCGAAAGACAACACCGTTGTAAATAATATTACATACAATTCGTCAGATTTCGTATTATCAGATGAAGCAAAAGCTACATGTACCATGCACGACAATGTAAGTATAAAAGATGATTCCATATTTGTTGATGCGGGGAACAACAACTTTAGAATCAAAGACGGACAAAATCCGGTTTCAGGCTTTAAGGCGCTTGATTATAACAACGTAGGGTTAAAGCTTGATAATGACAGAACGGCAATGCCGGATATGTCAAATTTCAGCCTGTTAAGTCCGGAAAACGGAAGTGTCGCAAAAAGTCTTGTTCTTACGTGGCAGGCTTGCACAGGCGCTGTGAAGTACCATGTACAGATAGCGAAAGACAAGGGTTTCAATGAAATTGTGGTTGACAAGGAGGTTACATTAAATTCGTTCGAGGCCTCCGAGTTGGAATATGGAAACACCAAATATTATTGGAAGGTTACCGCTGAAAGAACGAGTGTTAATTTGCCGATGCAGTTAGAAAATATCGGGGGAGTGCAAAGCTTTGAGACACCTCTCAAGGGCAATGTCGACACAACGGTATTAAGCGAAACCGTTCAGCAAGCGTCAAAACTTTTCGAGAACATTAAAACAGGAGATGGCATCGGAGAGAGTTCAAGTGAGTGTAAAGATGCATTTTCAAAGGCAATTGAAAACTCCAAGCTTGTTTTAGTGGATAAGGATTTGAGCCAGGCAAAGGTAAATGGTACTTTGAAGCAATTACAGGAGGAGGTGCGCAAATTTAAATTCAGTATT
>JAUZPX010000220.1 GCA_030705695.1 Bacillota bacterium | reverse complement strand
AGAATGATGAAGTATTCCGGTTTTGTCGGTTATTCGGAAAATATGATCTGTTTTTAATCTTATTGGCTTATTATTTATTGCCACTGAGTACCTCAGATTCTTTATTGATATTCTGTGGTTTAGTTACCGGACCTATTTTTGCATCAGTCGTGGGTTGTAAAGTAACAGCTTTTATGAGTTTCTTCTTTTTTTTCAACTTATTCGGATTCTTGTAACTCATTTTTTATCCCCGCTTTCTTGTTTGCTTTCAAATGCATCGTTGTTAAATTTTTACATTTCAATTTATAAAAAAAGTCACTTTCATAAAAAGTGACTTTTCGTAGTTATATCAATTTTTATTTTGGCGCTAATTACAACTATTGCTGATTTATTATATCATCAAGTTAAAGTAATGTCAATTTTATTAAGCTTCTATAAAGAGGCCCATATACAAGCAGTTTTTTGCCGTTTCAAACGCTGGCGGTGGTATACAGTGCCAGTACCCTGATCAGCGTGTATGACGATAGAATTGAGTTTGTCTCAGTCGGCGGGTTGATAAATGGAATTTCGATTAATGATATTATGATGGGTATATCGGTCTGCCGTAATTCAAAGCTTGCCAACGTGTTCTACCGGCTGCAGCTTGTTGAAGCATATGGCACCGGTATGAGGAAGATCGTGAACGCGTATGAAAATACCGGGAAAAAGCCAAATATCGAAGCAACAGATAATGCTTTCAAGATCATCCTTCCCAATCTCAATTACAGTATGACTGCCGACACAGGGAAAAGCAATGGCAGTCCTGATGCGGAAAAGGTATTGAAATTGGTTGAAGAAAAAGGCTTCATCATTCGCGGAGATGTTGAGACGCTTTTAAATTGTGGTCAAACCACTGCGGGGAGACTACTGCGACAAATGTGCGATATGAAATTGCTTGTGCAGAAAGGAAAAGGAAAAAACACGGAATACCATATTGAAAGATAGATATCGTAGAAAAAGCTGTCGCTTACGAACAAGCGGCAGCTTTTTTTATAAAAAAGAAGGAGACTAAAATGGATATTAGCGAAAAGCTCCTGTATCAGCAACTCATAAGCAATGCTGAGCAACAAGGAGAGGCTCTTGCAAAGACAATCCAACATTTGAGTTCTGAAGATGAGACGAGGTTCCTGAAATTTATCGACGGGCTGTATTATTTCTACGAGCTTATGGATAGCCGCCAATTTGTTGACTTACTTATACTTCTTGGAGATGCCTATGACATACCCCATCTATCGAAAGACGCAATTAAAACTGATAAAGTAAAAGCTGATGCTTATATTTCCGACTTTATGGAAGCATTTTTCTATGCTGCGCTATCAATTATAAGTAATTTGGTTAATTGAAGCACTTAGTGGCTAATTTGTTATATCAAAAAGCATATCCTTTTTAATAAAAATGCATTCCCCAAAAGATCTAAAATCACATTTAAGATCAGCCGGATATGGCTTAAGGGTTATCTTACTAAGAGATGTAAATGACAGAACAAGTCAAGGCAGTGGGTTGTTAGATAATTCAATCGCCAATCGTTTAACTTTAGCTTCAATTAGCTTGATTACCTCAAGAAACTCCTTGTCACTTTTGCCTGTAGGATCAGGAAGCCCCCAATCCTCACGGCGTTTGCATGGGAGATAGGGGCATTCAACATTGCAGCCCATAGTAACGACTACATCCACGGGCGGGATATTTACCAGCAGCTTAGGACGTT
>JAUZPX010000022.1 GCA_030705695.1 Bacillota bacterium | reverse complement strand
CTGTCACTGTAATAATTATAAACTTAATATTAAAATTAGAAAAAAAGATCATGTCAAATATTCTGATTATTTTTTATCCCGAATTCGGGATAAGTAATAGAAATCTTCAATAAACCCAGCCATTATTCCCAACCTCCTTTGTGATTACATTTTATATAACATCAAGAAAAATTGCGAATGTGCGGATTAAAAAAGCGATAGAAATCGTATCTTTACGAAATCTATCGCTTGCGTTTGTCTGTAGTTTTCAGTTTTTCGGGAACACCTTCGAGTTCAGCCATCTGTTTTACCAACCGAGAAAACATTGCCTCTGCTTCATCATTTAGGTTAGCAAGATAATCATTTAACTTACCGCTTGTCATAAGTTCAGAATATAGCGACCGGCGATGCTGCTTGATATACCGTAAATGTCGCTGTCCCCAGATCCCGATTGAGCGATGCTCCGGTTTATCATCCGGCAAATCTCCCCATGGTAAGTAATAGTCTCCAACAAGCGCGTACGGGATTCCGGTTTTTTCATCAACAATGTGTTTTTGCATTTGTCAGCCCTCCTTGTTAATCACCTTAATTTTCTTTGTAGGTGCATCAATGATTTTAAGTAACAGATCATCCACAGCATCGGTGTACTTGCCTTCTGTAATTAATCTCGTTCGCATTTCATTCAGGCAGTTAATCATTGTACCTCGTTCCAAGCTGTCAAACCAGATATAATACTTTTTTTCTCGCATTTTTATACCTCCTTCATACTGTACCTACATTGTACGAAGGAACCGTAACAAAATCGAATGTGCGGATTTGAATATGTGTGTTCAGGCCCGGTAAATCAATGTTTTTATCAAATCCGTTATGAACACCCGTACCAAAGCATCACTCAAAAAGTGATACAATTATAACCACCTTGAAAAAGGTGGTTTTGTTGTTTATATGGATGTTTTACAGGGGGCAGGTCATTCTACTATCCTTTTTATCGGACAAGTATTGCAATATAATTGGATTGTGCATAAAAATGGAAATAAATCAATTTATAACTTGTTATCTTTCGACACGAAGATTATAATTAAAGTACCATAAATTTTTTAGAGATGATGGATTGCACTGGATATATCCGAACCTTGGAACAAGAAATCTCTTACTTACGAAAAACACAAAAACGCAAAGGAGACAAGATTATGGAATATTATTCTTTACAGTCAAACGAAGCAGTGCTCTATAAGGGTGAGGCTACTTTCGGTAGCAATAGAACAAGAAGCGAATTGATTCTGACCAACATCAACATTGTTGTCATTACTAAAATAAAAAAGCTGTTTTCCAAAGAGCAAGTTGACCTGAACAACTTTCCAATTGAAGACATAAAAGTCTATAATGATGTTCCTCAAATTAAACAGAATGGTTGTATGATTGAGATCTACCTTACCAATACGGAGATAACCTTGGATTTCGATTCGAAATTCACAGCTCATAAGTTTGCAAACGTTGCTAATAAATTGGTAAACGGAAAGTCAATGTCGGAACGAGGCGCAGAAAAAGTCAAGGGTGCTGTTAATCTGGTAGATGATACTTTAGGTATTGGTATCGTAGGTACAATTAAAAGTGTTGTTGAAAATGGTATGGTCGGTACTGTTTTGGGTGGCTTTGGTAAGAAAGCACAATTTCAGGCAAAAGTTGGCAATGACCTTGCGGGAATATTAAGCGTAACAAAAAGCGTTTTAAGCAAGGAAACAAGTGAAAAAGAACGTCCGAAGATTGAAACAAGCCCTGCGATGTCTTTTGATGATCAAATTGAAACATTAAAAGAACTGAAAGACTTGCTGGATACCGAAATTATTACTCAGGAAGAGTTTGACGCCAAGAAAAAACAAATAATAGGGCAATAATGTTTCTAATGATAACCTAAAGATAACCTAAATAACACTAAACATCGCCGGTTACATAATTGTAAACAGCAATGTTTTTCTTTGAGTTGTATTTTTGAAGTTACGATATAGAAAAAGTCCTCGCAAAAATTACACGCCATATTATAAGGAGTAAATCTGATTGGCTAAACTCAATAAAAATTTAGGAGGATAACGGAAATGAAAAAACTAGCAATCATTACACTTTGCGCGGCTCTACTTATTACTGTATTTACTGGGTGTAGTCCCTCGCTAGCAAACTCGGAAAACGGCGATAGTGCTAAAGCAAACTCAACCGAAAGTAAAAGCCCAAAAAAGCAAGTGCCTGACTTGGCGGGCAATTGGAAACAAGCAAACAGTAAATCTGATGACTCTTATCAAGTCGCTACAATAAGCAGTGATACGATTGAAATTTACTGGGTGAGTGATAATGGCGATACAAAATCGCTTTATTGGGCTGGGTCATTTATTGCTCCAACAACAACTAATGAACCTTATACGTGGAATTCAAAAAACGATCATAATAAAACAGATAGTGCTATGCTGGCTTCAAGTGATGATACTAAAACTATTAAATACGAAAATGGTGTGTTAAGCTATGAAACTTCAATTATGGGGACGACTACAACAATTAAGCTCGAAAAGCAAAAATAGCGACAACAAAAAGTGTTATTTATGCAATTTTGATGAGAGCGAAACCCTACTGCTGCATCCAAACGACTAAATGCATCCGTCTGCACCTAAGCATAAAGATATCGTTCAGTGTATCAACAACCGTACCTTTAGACAAAAAAATCCGAACCTATTTTCAATTGGAGAAAGGTTCGGATTTGTTGTTCCTTATTACATTTATCTTAAAAAAGATTATTATAAAATTTGTTATGCAGGTGTTAATTATTTCATTGATGGGTACAAGAATCGAATTTGCAAAGTGATATTGGCTATTCACCCCTAAATTCATTAATAGTTTTTAACAACTTGATTGTTGATTGATAGTCAAGTTGGCCACCAGTATATTCACATCTATATAAACCTTGCAAATTTGATGGTAGCTTTGTTCCTTCTTTACATAACAATATAACTTTACTAGAGTATAATGCAATAGCCGCTCCTATTTCAATTAATACATTTTCATTAATTAAATAATGTTCATCACCTTTATCATCCAAAAAGTGACGTTCTCCCTCAATATGGATTATACCGGCAGAACACGCTCTCATATCATTGAATACTTTATCTGGAACTGGGATTGCAGTAGTTTCCCTTTCAACAGAAATTACTGGAGAAAAGTTTCCGAATTCTAATAACTGTTTCAATTGATCAACCATTTGTTTATTTTTACCGTGAGACACAAAAACATTATTATTTATTTTAACGTTTTCTTTTTCACATTGCGTAGTTTCTTTTGTAATGTTCATTTTCCCAAGAAGTTCATTAGGGATCTGGCTATATTCATTATTTTCTTTGCAAATTACATCTGAAATATCTGTTATATTTACAGAAGTATCGGAGAGGTTGGTTTGTACGTAATAATTGCCTTTATCTTCTGTAATAATACCTGCAAAAAGACCATTTTTCTTAATGATCTCAAAAGCACTTTTTGCTTTATCTTTAGGAACGCCCCATGATATCAACATATTTTCAGCAATATTGTCATTTGGGAGCTTATTGCCATTGCCATAATGAGAATAGAATCTATTGAGGTATGTAGGTATTTGTACAGATTCAGATATAGCTATTTTATCATCGCCATCTATTGTTGGGGAAACTATACGCTTACCTAATTTTGTTAATCCAATTTTTTGTACGTTATATCCATCTGTCGTTAACCCATATGCAACGGCAGAGCCTGCAATATCAAGCCATTTCGAGCTTGATGGAGAAACATCTATTGCTTTTGCAATTTGAATTGAAGGTGCCTCTTTTCCAGCAAACTGGTCCCATATAGTTTTTGGAATTCGTAATGCTTCTTCAAAAATGCACAATGGTAATTCAGTTTGCCTCAAAACTTTTCTTTTTTCCTTGGTATCATTAGTTTCAGTTTCAATAAAACTCGTTTTTTTATTTGCCATAATATTATTTACTCCCATATATCTTTTTAATGGTTTGATGTATTAACGTTTTGGCTTAACTTAATTACCTATAAGAGTGTCTGTTGTTACATTATAAAACTTAGAAAATGCCTTTAATTCAATATCAGTTACAAAACGCTTTCAGAATTTATTTTGCTGAATAGCGTTTTTGTTTATATCAATAAAAAAGTACATATTCCAATCCTCATAATTTATATCTGTGTAAACTCTCATCCAAGTTATTGATTTGGGATAATTTGTAAATATTATATCGTTTTTTGTTTGCTAATGTCAACAATAATCTCATGCTTGTGTTGTAATCCTTCTACATGTGGACGGTCATGTTTAGTTTAATATGAATGCAAGTTCATGCAGGTTCAAGTCCTGTTATCCGCACCAAAAATAATCCGAGCCTATTTCCAATTGGAGAAAGGTTCGGATTTTTTTTATCTATTTCATATGGTATATGGTTAATTAACGCAATATATAGAAATATATAAGTTTTATTTTTATCAGGCGTATAAATAGCTCAATAAGTTTCTGAATTCTTATAATATTCATCTCTTGAAATACCAAATACTTTTTTAAAAGAAGTATGTGAAATCTGATCCATTACATCCTTTGGAACTGTGAATTCTTCAATATTTGCATTTTCTAAAGTTAAACAATATAAAAGACCTTCGCGATATATATATAGATGTTCAAATTTATACTGGTAACATCTGTTATCTTGTTGATTTAGCCTGAATATTTCTGAAGCTTCACGTTCGACTTCACTTTTATCAATCATCCATGAGAAAATGAAAAGATTATTTTCTTTATAATGTTTAAAATGATGAGAATTTAACTTACTAAGTTTTTTTATATATGCAGATTTTATATCATGTTCACTGCCCCAGCAACAAAAACCTGCTGAGAGTTGTCCATTTGGTAGCTTATTTACTTCAATATCTCCATTTCTAATGTGTTTTACATTTCGCTCCAATAATTCTTTCTCGGTCATTCCGGAAATTTCTGTTGTCCAGGCAAATTTCTCTTGAATATTTTTTTTAATACTACATGTAACTTCAATGCCAATGCATAAGTCCGGTGCGTAAATATCCGGCGATTCCTGTAATACAGTATCTTTGTATTTTTCAGGAAAAACAAACTCAAGAATATTTCTTGCACGTTCTTCATCAAATTTATTCTTATTTTTTGGTGGCTTTTTTTTCATTTTCGAACACCTTTGTACAATTAATAATCAATTATCAATAAGCTTGTCTGTTGTTACATTAAAAAACTTTGAAAACGCCTTTAATTCAATATCAGTTACAAAACGCTTTCCGCATTCAATTTGCTGAATAGCGTTTTTGTTTATATCAATTCCTTTTAGCTGTAATTGCTCTGACAGAGCACGTTGTGAAAGATTACATTTTTTACGTAAAATGGCAACCGTTTTGCCACATAAATTAAGAGTGTTATCTTCATTTTTATTTTTAAACATAATTTATTCCCCCATATAAATGACATTTGGTGCTTGTCAACGCCATTATTATATGTTAAAATAACAAACATAGTGACACGCACTGAATGTCAATATACAAAAATGGAGGAAAAATTTTTATGCAATGCAAAACTGTTAAAAAAATTGATAAATTAGGTCGGATTGTATTACCACAGGAATTTAGAAAAGAACTGGCATGGGGGAAAGAAACCAAAATTGCAATTATAAAAAAAGGTAGCCGTATTATTTTGCAAGAAAATAATGAATCTTGTTTTTTATGCGGAACTGAAGAAAACCTTTATCAAGCCAAAGATAGATATATTTGTAGAGATTGTATATTAGGAATAAAAATAAAAAAAATTAAAGAATAATTATTTTGTTACTTAACTAAAATTAATAGAAAATATCTATTGACAAACACATTTTACAGGTGTATCGTTTTCTCGTATTGTGTAAAAGATGCCAGTAGCAACTCTAATTAAGTTTTTTTGAAATTCAAGAAATGAGGTAAATATGATGAAAATTAAAATCAAAACATTGTGCGTTCTTCTTTCTGCATTGCTCGTTTTAGCCGTATCTTCAGTTTTTAGTTCAAATGCTGCTATGTGTATATATACCGGCAATGTGCAGCAATCGACAAATGGAGGAGTATCTTTAAAAGATGCCACAATGATTCAAAAATATCTTGCTGGTGTCATTAGCCTAACTCCGTATCAAAAAGTTGCTGGTGATGTAAACGGCGATTTAACATTGAATTTAAAAGATGCAACGATGATTCAAAAATATCTTGCTAGTCTTATAATGGAATTTCCTATTGGGCAATATATTGTTTATTGTGTAATTGAACAAGGAGCCTTATATACTGATTATTGTTCTGGTGCCGCGACAGTTGGAACACCTGTCACTATAACGTCAATCCCGCGCGGAGGCATTGGACCCTACAGCTATTCTGTTACTGTAAATGGAAATCCAATAGCAAATACAAGCACTAATCCAAGTATGCAAAATACAGCAGTCTGGACTCCTTCTGCCGTAGGAACTTATGATATTAAGGTCGTTTTCACAGATCGGCTTGAAAATTCTGAAACTGTCGAAATACCTAATTATCAAGTTGTAAACAATCTCGAATCAGGTATTGCTCAAGTTAAGGACTTTTATTGTAATAATATAAGTCCTGAGCAATATGACAATTTAACATTTACGGCAGATGGGTTTATGGGAACTGCACCTTATGAGTATCAATTTTCTTTGAACGGTACTGTTGTCCAACCATTTTCATCGAAAAATACGTATGATTTAGAATATAACAGTTATCCTGCCCCAATGAATGTGAATCAAATTTTGACAGTGGAAGTACGTGACGCTAATTCAACTGCACCCTATCAGTCAAAATCTATTACGTTTAGTTATTCTCCGAGATTAGTTGGGTAGTTGTTTTTTGAAGAGATAGTAGTAAATGAAATTAATATTTTTGAAATTTGACATGAAGTAATAATATTTACTTTTTAAAATACAAAATTAAATTATAAGAAGTTTAGAGGTTTTAATATGAAAAAATTTTTTTGTAAGTTTCTAGTAATGGCACTCGTTTTTACATTAATGTTATCGAATTGTTTGATATCTTTTTCTGCTATAACAAAAACAGGATTGAGTCCTACCCCATCTGATCCGGTATCAGGTGATTACTCATATAAATTGATAAACAATGACTCACAGGTTATGATTACATCATATAATTCAAACGGAGGAGATATAATAATTCCAGAGACAATAAATGATTTACCGGTTGTTGAGATTGGTCAATGTGCATTTGAAGCAAATTCATTAATAACAAGCGTGAAATTCCCAGACACATTAAAAAGTATTGCTCAACACGCTTTTGACGGATGTATTTCTCTAACTGATATTAATATTCCTGATAGTGTAACTAATTTTCCTGAATATGATTTCGGCAATTCAATTACTCCAAATTCTGCTTTTTGTAATTGTGTAGGATTAAAGACAGTTGAAATTGGTAAAGGGGTTAAATCAATCCCTTATGGGATATTCTCTGGCTGTAATAATTTGACTACTGTTACATACGATAGCAATATTGTTGATACTATTGAGGCAGGTGCATTTGAAGATTGTGATAGTTTATCTTCAATTCCGTCTTTGAAAAATATAAAGACTTTAGGAGATTGTGCCTTTTCCGATTGCAGGTCTTTAACTAATATTGACATTAGCAACAGTTTAACTTCAATTGGTATGAAATCGTTTTGGGGATGTAGTTCGCTAACTAAAATTGTTATCCCTGATAGTGTAACAAATATTGGGAATAATGCTTTCGAAGGATGCACATCAGTTTCTGAACTGGATTTTGGAAACGGAATAACAAATATTCCAGATTATGCTTTTTGCTCTTGCACTAACTTATCAAAAGTTGTATTTAATCCAGTAATACATACTATTGGTATTTATTCTTTTCAAAATTGTTCATCTCTCGCTGAAGTAATACTTCCTCCTAATCTTACTGAAATAGGGGCAGGCGCTTTTTATAATAGCGGGATTCAAAGTATTGTGTTTGATAATAAAATCACGAAATTAAATTTAAACGCTTTTTCTGATTGTATTCGTTTAACAAATATTACAATTCCAGATTATATAGTATCATTAGGAAAAGAAGCGACATTTAAGGATTGCATTAGTTTAAAATCTATAACTTTGGGAAGTGGAATTACAGAGCTTCCTGATAATATTTTTGAAAACTGTACTTCACTTAAAACTATAAATTTCAATGGAACAATAACTAAAATCGGTTCAAATGCATTTTTAGGGTGTAGTGCCCTAACTTCATTTGAAATTCCAGGTTCAGTAAAAAATATTTCAGATAATACTTTTAAAAATTGCATTGGTTTAAAATCAATAAAAATAGACAGCGGAGTGCAAAACGTTTCAAATAGTATGTTTTATAATTGTACAAATTTAGTTAATGTAAACTTAGGAGATACTATAGTAAACATTGGATCATCTACATTTGCAGGCTGTACTTCATTGGTAAATATTAATATCCCAGATAGTGTAAATTCACTTGGGGATTCGGCTTTTGAAGGTTGTTCTAACTTGCAAACAGTTGCAATTGGTAAAGGCGTTTCAAATATTCTTGCATATACATTTTCCGATTGTACAAAATTAAGTCATATTTCACTTAGCAGTTCTGTTAATTATTTAGGAGATTCAGCTTTTTATGATTGCCCACAATTAAAAGCAGTTTACTTTTTTGGGGATTTCCCTTATGTTTGGCATAGTGCATGGGATTCCGACAAGAACTTAGTTTTCTATTATACATCCTCTGAAAAAGGCTTTGATGCTTTCTTAGGTACTAAAGCGACTTTCAATCCAAGTTCTACACATAAAATAGTTACGTTGAATTATCAAAACTCAAATCAAAGCAACTATAATTCTAATGTTATATCTGGAACTTTTTGCCCAACTCCAATTCTTCCACAAAAATCAGGTTATATTTTTAAAGGGTGGTATTCTGACCCTGCAGGGACATCTTCACCTTGGGATTTCAATAATAATGTTGTTATGAATGATATGACATTATACGCTGTTTATATGCCGCTTGGAGATGTTAATGGTGATGGCGTTGTCAGTTTAAAGGATGCAACAACAATTCAATTATATATTGCAAGTATGTGTTCATTAACACAAAATCAATTGTTATTTGCAGATGTATACCATGATGGGGTAATAAATCTAAAGGATGCAACTGTAATACAAGAATATTTAGCAGGAATGATTACGATTAAATAATTATCAGAAAACATTAAGATTATAAAGATTATATTTTTTCTTATTGGTAATTTTTAATTAATATTAGAAAAGTAACAGTTGAATAATGGCTTGAATAGGCTATCATAATATTTCTAAGTTATGATGCAAAAAACACAATGTATACAATATTAAATAGATTTAAATTGTGTCAAATTTAGAGCATAAGAGGTTTTAATGAAAAAAAGACTTATTATCTTCGGTAGTTTAATAGCAGTAATTAGTATAGGTATAGGTGTATTCATAATTAAAAATAACAATAATATTACTTCATCAAATCCCGTTTGGGATCATAAAGACTATGAAATAAGCAAAGAGTTATTAAAAGAAGATATAAAGAAAAACAAAGGTTTATATGATGCCCTAATTGATGCAATCAATAAAGATAATTCAGGCAAAAAGAACTTTTCTTGCTATTATGATGTCAAGTCAAAAAATCTGCTGACACATGAATATGGAGGAAAACCTCAAGTTATTAAATTTTCATCATTAAATGTCGCCTTTAGAAATTATGTAAAGAATTCTGAGGTTCCATTTGGGAGCATGGATGCTTCTTATAATGGTGACGAACTTAGTATTAGATTTGAAGAAAAATTAAATAAAAATAATTTGAGTGAGTTCAAATATTTACCCTTATTCTTATATTATAGTACAGATAATTCTTCTATTGAGACTAAACAAGCGTTCTATAATTTAGAAAGAATTTCAGATCATTGGTTTGAGGGATTTGAACCACAGATGTGAAAGTTTTAAATGTTTTATAACGTAGACTATTTAAGTATGAGAACCACGGTGTTGCTTTTCGTAACACTGTGGTTCTCAAGTTAATAGGTTTGATATAAAAATTTTAACGCATGAGCTAAAATTAATCACAAGTTGTAAAAGTTGAAGTGCGTGATGCAAATTCAACTGCACCGTATCAGTCAAAATCTAATACGTTTAGTTATTCTCCAAATGCAATGTGCCAAGAACATTTATACCACATTGCGGTAAAAAGGGTAACAATTAAAAAGGTACAGTAATGCTGAAAGTTATTAAAATTTGCCTACTTAATTAAAATTGCTTTTACATATTTTGTAGGCAAATTTAAACTTAATCATTATTGATATTTGCCATCGGATGAAATAATTGCTTCTAATGGAGGATTTTCACCTACAAGACCGACTGCGTAAACAGAATAAAGCATTCCAGGCATAAGTGAAACATTGGGTACAGTTAATACTACTTTATCACTTCCCGTTGGTTTAACTTGTAAGGTATAGGTTCCCGGCTTCACTCCAATGTAATTGGTATATTCTTTGTATGACACATTTTCAAAAAGCTTTGTACCGTCGGGGAGTGTTATGTCTACAGCTGGGGCATCGGGAGAGAGATGAACAAATCGAACGTATGAATTGTCCATCATATTCATTGGAACTTGCGGCATATAAATTTCATGTATTGGCAGCAAGCCTATATTTGCTAATTTCCCTACTGCTGCGATTGTAAATGCACTGTTAGGCGTTACAGTCACATTTGTATTTATAACAGGGTTTACCTGCTGACCTGCTGGATAAACTTTTAAATTATAAATGCCTGGCATAACGGGTAAATATGGTGTTAACTGTTTATAGGAAAGGTTTTTTGAGATTAAATTATCATTTGCATATACGTCTACCGCAGGAGCATCAGGTGATGCGTGAAGAACGCGTATATAAGAAGTTTGAACGGGTGCATCCACGGAATAATAAGGGTTTCCTTGATGAGTATACATATACATTTAAAATTACCTCCGAATTATTATATTGTATTTTATGAAAATTAAATTATATTGATACAAAACTTGAAATGTTATATGATTTTTTGCATTTTAACATATAAAGCAACAGGCGCGCTTTTAAGCGCGCCTGTTGCTTTAAGAAATGTGAGGATTCAGCATGCTAATTGCTGTAACAGTTATTTATTATTGTTTTTGTAACAATTGAATGCGGCTAAAATATAGGCATAATGAGATGGATTCTATTATTAATGCCGCACCTAATCCGATAAACATAAATATCGCCAGAATTATAGTTATGTTAAAAGTATATGCGATACTTGAAGTAAGCATCATAATACCGTTTATAAGAAATGAGTACTTTATCGATCGTTCTTTGCGTTCATTTTTCATTGCCAATGAAGCGAAAATACACGCGATTCCAAAGAAAACCGTCCATCCAAGCATATTAACCGCGCTAATGAATGAAATCGGGTTTGCCTGAACAAACTGGCTAACTGCTTCTGCTTTATTTGAAGCAACTTGCAGTCTTATTGCACTAATCTGAACAAAATAGTTAATGCCGACAAGAACTGAAAATCCAATAGCAAAATGTGTTGCTGTACTTACAAAGAAATGTTTTTCGGAATCTACCGTTTCCCTTAGGCATTCTAACTGAATAAGAAAGCAAAAGCTTAATATTGGCATCAGTGCCATTGCAATGTATTTGAATATTTCAGAATGTGTGTTAGCGTAGTTTATGAAATCAACTGAATTTGTCCATGTGAATGACGAATTGCCTGAATAATTACAAACAAAGCATATGATATATGCAATAGAAATTATAAAGCTTATGGCAGATGACCAAAAGCCCAATTTACGAATATTATTTTTCATTTTATTCTGCATCCTTTTTATTATTTTATTATTTTGAAAAAAGAATGAAGAAATTAATTCAAAAGTTGTACACAAAGCTTTTCTTTAAAAAACAATCCGGAGTGTGGATAAGAGAAAATACGGATTGAAAATAAAACCGACAAAGAAATAAAAACCATCAGGCAAGCATTCATTAAATTATGAAAGCCTGTGGCGACCATTATTATATAAAAACCAATCAATAAAACAGTGATAAGCTTCGAGCTTTTTAAATTAAGTTTCAATTAAATCACCAAAAAAAATATAACATAAAATTAACCTTTTTTCAAGCGCGCTTACCGATTATATCGTATTTGGCTTAATTTTATACTTCAAAAAAATTTTATAGAAGAATATTTTTATTTATCACAGCAAAATCAACAGGTTCTCTTAAAAGCGCACCTGTTTCTTTAAGAAATGTGAGGATTCAGCATGCTAATTTTTAGCAGCCACAGCCGTCACGGTCATGATCATTGTTACAGCAGCAAAGCAGAATAACGGCTAAAATTATGATCCAGCAGCATGAATTGTTGTTATTTCCAAATAAACCGCACATACATTCTTCCTCCTTTCAAAGGTTACATTATCAGTATATTTTCAAACTGAAAAAGTGTTACAGAGAATTTATTTGAGATTTATTTAAACTTCTTGTATGTATATACCGACGCCCAAAAGACGTCGGTATAATAAATTCAGTTTTTATCAGCAGCAGTCATGATTGTTGTTGCAGCAGCAAAACAGAATAACGACTAAAATGATGATCCAGCAGCATGAATTATTATTGTTTCCAAAGAAACCGCACATACATTTTTCCTCCTTTCAAGCGTTACAATACCAGTATATTACGGTTGTACAAAGGAGGTTACATCATACTTTAAGTTCTTACAAAAAATCGTTATTCATGCGTTGACTATAATGGAGATAAAAAGTATAATTTACTAGGTTAATGAAATTAAGGAGAATATCATGGATTACTCAAAAGTTCTTGCAGAGAAATTCAATGCTAAAGAAGAATATGTGAAAAATGTGATTGCTCTTTTGGATGAGGGCAATACAATTCCTTTTATTGCGAGATATCGTAAAGAAGCCCACGGCTCGATGGATGACCAGACGATTCGTGAACTTAGCGAACGTCTTATATATCTTCGCAATCTCGATAATCGCAGAGAGGAAGTGCGAGTGTTAATTGAAGGGCTCGGCGCTTTAACCGACGAGCTGAACGTTGCTTTAAATAATGCCCAGACAATGGCAGAAATTGACGATATTTATCGTCCTTACCGCCCGAAACGCAAGACAAGAGCTTCTGTCGCAAAAGAAAAAGGCTTGGAACCGCTTGCGCTCTATATTCTGGCCCAGCAAGATAAAAAAGCCTATCCTATTGATTTGGCTGCCGAATATGTTGATGCGGAAAAAGGTATGGAAACGGCTGAAGATGCATTACAAGGAGCACTTGATATAATTGCAGAAACCGTTTCCGATAATGCTGAAATCAGAAAGAGAATCAGAAATATTATAAGCTTTAACGGAATTTTGGTTTCTGTTGCCGCTAATAAAGACGCAGACAGCGTTTATACATTGTATTATGATTTTAAAGAGCCTGTTTCAAAGATTCCCGGTCACCGTGTTTTGGCTATAGACCGTGGTGAGCGTGAGGGCTTTTTGAAGGTGTCTGTTGACCAAGAAGCTTCAAAGCCGATGAATGTTATTTACAGCTTAATGATTACCGATAATTCGCCATGCAGCGATGCCGTAAAGCAGGCTTGCGATGACGCTTACAGCAGATTGATTTTTCCATCGGTCGAACGTGAAATACGCAATATGCTAACGGATAACGCAGCCGAACAGGCGATTAAGGTTTTTTCTGTGAATTTAAAACAGCTGTTGATGCAGCCGCCTGTAAAGGGCAGGGTTGCGTTAGGGCTTGATCCAGGTTACAGAACAGGCTGTAAAACTGCCGTTGTTGACGGTACAGGTCGTATTCTTGAAACTACTGTAATTTATCCGACACATTCTGAAGCAAAAATTCAGGAATCAAAAGAGAAAATTAAACAGCTAATTAAAAAGCATAAGGTTGAGATAATCGCTATAGGGAACGGAACCGCTTCAAAAGAAACAGAGATGTTTACGGCTGAAGTGATTTCAGAGATAAAAGAGAATGTTTCATATATGGTTGTAAGCGAGGCGGGAGCTTCTGTTTATTCAGCGTCTAAATTGGCAGCAGATGAGCTTCCGAATTTGGATTTAACTCTTCGCAGTGCAGTTTCTATAGCAAGACGTTTGCAGGATCCTCTTGCGGAGCTTGTGAAAATAGAGCCGAAAGCTATCGGTGTCGGGCAGTATCAGCACGATATGCCGCAGAAAAAGCTTGCGGAATCGCTTGACGGTGTCGTTGAAGATTGCGTAAACAGTGTTGGCGCTGATTTGAATACAGCATCCCCTGCATTGCTTTTAAGAGTTTCAGGTATTTCATCGGCTGTTTCGAAAAATATCGTTGCATATCGTGAAGAAAACGGAGCTTTTAAATCACGTGCGGAGCTTAAAAAAGTGCCTAAACTCGGTGCAAAAGCCTTTGAGCAATGTGCTGGATTTTTAAGAGTTAGCGAAAGCAAAAATCCGCTTGACAGCACTGGCGTTCATCCCGAATCTTATGATGCAGCAAAAAAGCTTATTGAGCTTTGCGGTTTCAGTGTTAAAGGTATTAAAAATGGCGGAATTACTGAACTTGAAGCGAAAGTTAATGAAATCGGCGTTAAAAAAGCCGCAGATGAACTTGGTATCGGTGAGCCTACGCTTATCGATATGGTAAAAGAGATATCAAAGCCAGGGCGTGATCCTCGTGACGAGCTTCCTCCGCCTCTTTTGCGTACCGATATACTCGATATAAAAGATTTAAAGCCAGGTATGGAGCTAATCGGCACTGTGCGAAATGTTATAGATTTTGGTGCTTTTGTTGATATTGGAGTTCATCAGGACGGACTCGTGCATATTTCTCAGATTTGCAACAAATATATAAAACATCCTGGCGAAGTGCTGAAAGTCGGCGATGTTGTAAAAGTCTGGGTAATAAGTGTAGATACGGCAAAAAATAAGATATCGCTCACTATGAAAGAAATGAAAAAAGAAGAAAAAGAGTAAATAAATTGCTTGTTATTTTTAAAATTGTATTAATAATGTGGGATGATTTATATGTATAATTTTTTTGAAAAAATTCGTCAGTTTATGTTCGGGCGCAATGGCTTTGACCAACTTGGTATAGCTTTGCTGGTTTTATACTTTTTACTAAATTTTATCAGAAATTTTTTCTGGCTTTCTTTTGGCTGGGTACCTTTTTTGGTATTGCTTTTATTACTCATTTTGTTTTTCTTTAGATTTTTTTCAAAAAACGTTTGGAAACGTCAAAAAGAGAACGAAATGTTTATGAAATTTTGGCGTGTAATTCAGAAGAATATTATAGAGAAAATAAGCAATGCTGTTCGCCATGCTCAAGACCCAGTATACAAATATTTTCATTGCCCAAGGTGTAGGGCTACTTTGCGTTTGCCAAGAAACAGAGGAAAAATAGATATTACATGTCCAAAATGTAATTATACATTTCGTCGTAAAACCTAACGAATAATAAGGACGTTGAAAAATATAATGAATCAATCGGAAATAATAGAATTTCGCAAAAAAATAATGCAGAATGAATTCGGTCGCATGAACAACATGCAGCTTGAGGCTGTTTTTTCAGTGAACGGTCCGCTTCTGATTCTTGCAGGTGCAGGCAGCGGAAAGACCACGGTGCTTGTTAACCGTATTGCAAATCTCATTCGATTCGGTGATGCATACAACAGTATGATTGCTCCCAAGCTTACTACCGACGAAGAAAACGAGCTGCAAAATGCAGCTTTACATAACGGAAATATTTCAGATGATTTGCGGCGTAAGCTTGCAGTAGACTCCGCAAAACCATGGCAGATTCTTGCAATTACATTTACAAACAAAGCGGCAGGTGAACTTAAAGACAGAATAAATGCCAGAGTTGAAGAAGGCGGAGACGAAATCTGGGCTTCTACATTTCACTCTACATGCGCAAGGATTTTGCGCAGATTTGGTGACCGCATCGGCTATACGGGGAAATTTACTGTATATGATACAGACGATTCACGCAGACTGATGAAAGATTGCCTTAAAACGCTTAATGTCGACGAAAAATTCTTGCCTCATAAGAGCGTTTTGGCTGAAATCTCAAAACAAAAGGATAAAATGATTTCTCCTCAGGAATATATGAAAAACGCAAATTTCGACAGCCGTCTTGGGCTTATCGGAAAAGCGTATCAGCTTTATCAGGAGCGTCTGAAATCTTCCGATGCTATGGATTTTGACGATCTTCTTTGCAATACCGTCAAGCTGTTTATAGAAAACGAGGACGTATTAAGCTTGTACCAAAACCAGTTTAAATACATAATGGTTGACGAATATCAGGACACGAACAAAGTACAGTATAAATTTATTGGTTTGCTCGCACAGAAAAACAATAATATTTGCGTTGTCGGCGATGATGACCAAAGTATTTACAAATTCCGCGGAGCAACAATTGAAAATATTCTAAGTTTCGAGCATACGTTTAAAAACGCAAAAGTAATTAGGCTTGAACAAAATTATCGCAGCACACAAAATATTCTTGATGCTGCCAATAATGTTATTGCAAAAAATAAAAACCGAAAGGGGAAGACTCTTTGGACGCAAAACGGTTCAGGCGGAAAAATCGAATTCCATACGGCTTTGTCCGAACGTGATGAAGCAGGGTTTATTGCAACAAAAATTCTTGATGAAGTTGCGGCAGGACGGAAATTCTCCGATTTTGCAGTTTTATACAGAACAAATGCGCAGTCTCGTGTTCTTGAGACAACGCTTACCCGTTGCGGTGTTCCGCATAGAGTTATTGGTGGGATTCGTTTCTATGACCGTGAAGAAATCAAGGACATGACAGCCTATCTGAACGTAATAAACAATAAACATGACGATATTCGTTTAAAGAGAATTATCAATAAGCCTAAGCGTGGAATCGGTGATACTACCGTTCAATACATGAGCAATATTGCCGCAGGCATGGGTACGAGCATTTACGAAGTTATGAAGCATGCCGACGAATACGAGCAGCTTAGCCGCTCGGCAGGAAAACTTAAGGAATTCTGCCGACTGATTGACGAACTTATTGAATTTGCAGAAAACGGTGATACTACTCTTGAACAGCTGTATGAAGAACTCCTTGAAAAAACTCAGTATGAGTCATTTTTGTTAGGTGAAAAGGAAACCGCAGAAACAAAAATTGAGAATATTAAAGAGCTCTCTTCAAATATCATTATGTATGAGGAAGAAAACGGCACTGATTCGGAACTTTCAGGATTCTTAGAAGAAATCTCGTTGCTTTCTGATATAGATAACTACGATAAAGACGCAGACTGCACCGTAATGATGACTCTTCACAGCGCCAAAGGACTTGAATTTCCAGTAGTGTTCATTCCAGGAATGGAGGACGGAATTTTCCCTGGGCAGCAAACTATGGAGATGCCCGATGAAATCGAAGAAGAGCGCCGTCTTGCATACGTAGGTATTACAAGAGCAAAAGAGAAATTATATTTAATTACAGCTAAAGAGCGTATGCTTTACGGTATGACAAAATTCAACAGGCCTTCACGTTTTGCACTTGATATCCCTGAGGAATTGGTTGAAAAAACAGGTGCTGAACGTGTTGATGCCAGTACGATTGCATCTCAATATTCAAACAACAGCTTTTATAACAAGCAGTCAATTCATATACAAAAAGGTGAAAATACAGGAGAAACATTTAATGTTGGAGATAACGTGAGCCATAAAACATTCGGCGTTGGTATGGTGATCAGTGCCGAAAAAATGGGTAACGATACTCTGCTTGAAATTGCGTTTGAAAAAGTCGGAACGAAGAAATTAATGTCGAATTTTGCAAGACTTCAAAAACTGTAAGGAGAATTGAAATGCCAAATCAAAAGAAGAAAAAAACAGATAAACGAACATTGTTTGTACGGATTGTAGCTATTGTTGTGGTGGCTTTAATGGTTTTATCTGTGGCTATAACAGCTATTTTGGCACAAATCCATTAAATATTCCGAATTCAAAGAAAAACCTTGCGTTTTTAACAAGAAATACTTATAATTGTTTAAGAATTATTTTGTGGAGAATTTTTGAATCGACTGGAGGATTCATTATGAAAAAATGTAAAAAAGTTTTAGCGTTGGTATTAGTTAGTGTATTAATCGTTTCGTTGTCGTCTGTGTTGACTTCCTGCAAAAAGGTACAAAGCGGAACATCGCAGGGCGAGCTTATTATGGCGACGAATGCACAGTTCCCACCGTATGAGTCATCAAAAGGCGGTAAGATTGTCGGACTTGATGTTGACATGGCACAGGCAATTGCAGATAAACTTGGATTGAAGCTTGTTATTCATGATATGGAATTTGATTCAATCATCCCAACAATCAATTCAGGAAAAGCCGATATTGGCGTTGCAGGTATGACTGTAACGGCAGACAGAAAGAAAAATGTTGATTTCAGCGATACATATACAACTTCAAAACAAGTTATAATTGTAAATGGTAGCAATAGCTCTGTTAAGAGCACAACCGATTTACCGAAAAAGAAAATCGGAGTTCAGCTTGGAACAACAGGAGATATTTACGCCTCGGATTACGAGAAACAGGGTTCAACAATTCAAAGGTATAATGCCGGACTTGATGCTGCAGTTGCTTTAACACAGAATAAGATTGACTGTGAGATTATTGATGAGCAGCCTGCAAAGGTTTACGTACAGAATTATCCTCAACTTAAAATTCTGTCTCAACCGTTTGTAGAAGAATCATATGCAATTTGTTTAAAGAAAGGTAATACCGATCTACTGAATAAAATTAATAATTCAATTAAAGAATTAAAAGCAGACGGCACTTTGCAAAAAATTATTGATAAATATATCAGTGCAAAATAATTTGATATGAGGTATAAATTAATTTTAGAGGCTGCATTTTTAGGCGGCCTCTAAATTATGTTTGGGGATGTGCTGTATGAGTTGGTCTGATTTCTGTAGCAAATTTCAAACGGATTTTATCGAAAAAGGCAGATGGCTTCAGCTAGCAAATGGTCTTTTAATGACGATAGAAATTGCAATTGGTGCTGTTATTTTAGGTATTGCAATTGGGTTCGTTATTGCTGTTGTGCGCTCAACATATGATAAAAATTCAAAAGGAATTCATAATTCTTCTGACAGAGTTACGATAGGAAGCGTTATACTTTGGATTGCAAATGTTATTTGTAAGTTTTATTTAACGTTGCTTCGTGGCATGCCGATTATGGTTTTTGTATTAATAACATATTTTATAATATTTGCAAATTATGATGTAAGCCCTGTTTTGATTGCTGTTTTTGCATTTGGAATTAATTCTGGGGCGTATGTTGCCGAAATTATGCGAGCTGGAATAATGTCGATTGATGAAGGTCAATTTGAAGCAGGAAGAAGCTTAGGGCTTAATTATGTTCAAACAATGACATATATTATTGCGCCGCAGGCATTTAAAAATGTTTTGCCTGCACTTTTAAATGAATTCATAACATTATTAAAAGAAACATCTGTTGTCGGATATATTGGAATGAACGATTTAACACGTGCGGCAATTCTTATTAAATCAGATACATATGATGCTTTTTTGCCCTTAATTGTTATTGCAATAATTTATATTATTCTTGTAATTCTCCTAACAAAACTTGTTTCAATTTTGGAGAGGAGGTTGCGTGTAAGTGGACGTTAATTCAAATGCCTTAATTCGAGTAATTGACTTAGAAAAACATTATGGCTCGCTTCATGCACTAGACGGTATTACAACAGAAATCAACAAAGGTGAGGTCGTTGTTGTCATCGGACCGTCAGGTTCGGGAAAATCTACGTTTTTGCGCTCGCTTAATTTGCTTGAAGAGCCAACAAACGGCCATGTTATTTTTGAAGGCAATGACATTACCGATAAAAAAGTTAATATAAACTATCACCGTCAGAAAATGGGCATGGTGTTTCAGCACTTTAATTTGTTTCCGCATATGACAATTTTAAATAATATGACATTGGCCCCCATAAAACTTTTGAAAAAATCGAAAGCTGAAGCAGAAGAGAAAGCTATGTCATTATTGAAAAGAGTAGGTTTAGAAGACCGTGCCAAAGCATATCCTGCACAATTATCGGGCGGTCAGAAGCAGAGAGTTGCTATTGTGCGTTCACTTTGCATGGATCCTGATGTAATGCTTTTTGACGAACCGACAAGTGCTCTCGACCCTGAAATGGTCGGAGAAGTCCTTGACGTTATGCGTGATTTAGCAAGGGATGGCATGACTATGGTAGTGGTTACGCACGAAATGGGCTTTGCAAGAGAAGCAGTAACTAGAGTGGTTTTTATGGATGGCGGAAAAATGATTGAAGAAAACACGCCGGATGAATTCTTTAAAAATCCTAAAAGCGACCGCTTAAAAGAGTTTTTATCTAAAGTAATTTGATTTATTAAATTCTTTTGCTGTATTTTCTGGAAATATTACGTAATTGTGCAATTTATACATAATTTTACAATATAAAACCTGTAATTTCTATATACGGAAATTGGCAGGTTTTGTTGATTTATATGACTTACTATGATAGAATAATCAAGCACGACTGCACAATGATATGCGTTGAAGCGGGAGGTTGCGGCTTAATAAGCCGGTTTTTCCGTGGAGTATGTCCGATTTTAAACCGGGCGACACAAATAATTTTGTTCAAGCGTAAGTGGCTGTAATATGCCAAACTGTGCCTGTTCAAAGCTTTTTGACCTTCTCCGGATTGACAAAATCACTGCGTTAATTCGGTTTTTTTGTGGCAACACAGGAAACACCCGGGCGGGTGTTAAGGTTTTAGAGTGTCCCCGCCAACTAAATTTTTAAGGAGGCGACGACATGGCAGTCAAAGAAAAAATCAGAATCAGATTAAAAGGGTATGATCATCAATTAGTTGATCAGTCGGCTGAAAGAATCGTTCAGACGGCAAAGCGCACAGGAGCTAGGGTTTCAGGT
>JAUZPX010000219.1 GCA_030705695.1 Bacillota bacterium | reverse complement strand
TTCAAATTCGGTAAAAGCTTTTTTAAACCGATTGAAATTCCCATGGATGTACCTGATGTCCCGATTCCTGCGACTACTATATCAACGTTGCCTTCTGTATCGTCATAAATTTCTTTTGACGTTGTTTCGATATGTGCAAGTGTATTTGCCGGGTTGTTGAACTGCGAAGGGATAAAAGAGTTAGGATTTTCTTGCGCAAGTTCGTTTGCTTTATCCACCGCTCCTAACATGCCACGTTCTTTTGAGGTTAAAACCAGCTCGGCACCGTATGAGGCTATCATTTTTCTTCGCTCCAAAGACATGCTCTCAGGCATTGTTGCTATAAATCTTAATCCCATAACAGTACAACACATCGCAAGCCCAATCCCGGTATTTCCGCTGGTAGGCTCAATTATAACGGTCTTGTCATTGATTCTGCCTTTCTTTTTTGCCTCGTTAAGCATATAAAAAGCCGCCCTGTCTTTAACCGAACCTGACGGGTTAAAAAACTCCAATTTCAGTAAAATTTCACAATCAGTATTGTTCATCTTTTGCAGTTTTACCAAAGGAGTTTTACCAATAAGCTCTAATATATTGTTGTAAATCATGTCTTACCTCTTCCTGTCATGCAGAATTTATTTCAGCATCTTGCCAATGTAGTATGTTGGATAGATCCTGAAACAAGTTCAGGATGACGTATTATGAATGGTCTGTTTCCGTAATGCTTTTAAGTGTTACTAATGTTTTTTCTTTACAATATGGACAAGTATAGTCTATTGATACAACCTCATCACCGGAGATAGCACCAGCTCCACTGATTGGTGGCAAATCGCATCTATTGCTAGATACTTTTTCAACAGGCTGTTTACAATGCGGGCATACTACTAATAACTTTGCAAAATTTCTTTTTCCTGATTTTAAGATGTCATCGACTTCACTTATTACAGTCCCAATAACGACTTTCTTTTCTTGTTGATTTATATCGTATAATTTTACACCGTTACCTTGTATAAGACGTTTTGCTTCGCCTTTACTTTGAACAAATTTAAGTTCCAGAAGAACATTTAACATGTCTTCGCCTAAATCTATTCTATATTCATTTACCCCCTGAGGTATTCCCTTGTTGGATACAACGTTGATAAACTCATTTTTGCCAAACTCGGCGCCTTCTTTGCCGCAGTATTCTTCTGTAATGGTATAAGCAAGCTTAAGCTTGATGTCGCGAGGGTTAATTCCTGATTTTAATTGTGCTTCAATTTCTTTTAATTCGGCTTCCGGAATATCTGTTAAGAGGGTGTAATATCTCATGATTAAATCGTCTGGAATGCTCATCAATTTTCCGAACATATCTTTCGGATTTTCGTTTATTGAAATGCAGTGTTCGGGATAGGATTTTGACATTTTGACAACACCGTCTGTGCCTTCTAAAAGCGGCAGCAAAATTACCATTTGCGGATGTTTTTTGCCGTAAGCGCTCTGGATTTCTCTTCCTAAAAGCACGTTAAAACGTTGGTCTGTTCCGCCAAGTTCTATATCAGCGTCAATTGCAACTGAATCGTAAGCCTGCATTAGAGGATAGAAAAATTCATGGACAGAAATAGATCTGTTTTCGGCCATTCTCTTTGAAAAATCGTCTCGTGTAAGCATTTGAGCCACAGTAATTTTTGAAGACAACTTCAAAACGTCCACGAAATTCATTTTGTGAAGCCAATCAGCGTTATTTACAATTTCAGCGTTATGAATATCAAC
>JAUZPX010000218.1 GCA_030705695.1 Bacillota bacterium | reverse complement strand
ATCAGCAAATGCAGGAGGCAATGCAAAGCGTACCAAATACAAAAATGGTTATGATTGACAGCATACCGGGTTGGACAGATATACATCCCGTTAAAAAAGGTTTGTTTGGAGAGCAGATGTATCTTGCCGGATTAGAATTTATAGACAATGTATATTCAGGTGTTCCTATGCTATATTCGGAAAAGGATGGTGTTTTAACCGTTATTTCGGATGATGTGCCGTTAACTTCCAGCAAAATAGTTTGCAAGATTCCTGCCGATTGGGATTCGTTTGAAACTAAGCAATTTTATGTTGTTTTATGTGCATATAAAAATAATCAGCTTTTTAATGTGTATGTTAGTCAAAGATTTACACCTGAAGACGGCAATAATATAGAAGTACCAAAAGATTTTGTTGACAATGATATAAAGATTAAAGCATTTGTATGGAATGACCTTGTTAATATTTCGCCTCATAAATAAATATTTAACACGATTCGTTTTAAGCTATATTAAAAAGTTAATTTAGGTAGCTAAAGTTATGTATGCACCCTTTTTTTGGGAAGAGAACTATTATATAATTATCAATAAATAAGAAAAATATATGGAGGGTAGAATTATGAAACAAATGGCTTATAAAATTTCAGTATTGTTTTTAACGGCAACCATGTTATTAGGATTATGTTCGGTATCCGTATTTGCAACTGATTGGGGCACATTCAGGTTCACAGCTGTTGATAAACCTGCTGTTACGGCATATGAAATGTTTGACTATGCCAACGCAGCCGCAGCACAAGCTTCTACTTCGGCAGACGGCTATGGTTGGGTAAGAGGATGGAATAATGATATTTTTTTATCAGGCGTAACAAGCTTAACTACTGCTCAAACATCGACTGCGACCAATATTTCAAGTATATTACCAAGTACAGATGCGGCAACCTATGGAAATGAGCTTGTGCATCGTTATGGTGTTCGTGAGTTATCAAACCCTGTTGACTTAGGTGTAAATGGTACATATATCATAAGCTATGATGTAAGTAACCGCGCTGCTGCCGGTGCTGCAATAACCTTTGGATTATACAGTGTTTATACAGATGGTGTTGCACAGGCGTCAACTCCGCAAATGACCTTTAATTTCGATAATCGTAACAGCGGTGTATTTACAAAAGCAAGGTTACAGCTTGTAAATGGTCCTACAGGTACAACGTCAAATTTTGTATATGACGCCGGTACAACTACATCTCCGTATTATACCGTAAAAATAAAAATAGAAGCATTTGCAAACAGCACTTACGGTGATAAAGTTTCGGCAAAGGTATTCCCTCGCGGAGATGTTGAACCGTCTGATTGGCAGCTTTCAGGTTTGGTTTCCGGTATATCAGGTACTACAAAGACGTCGCATAACCAAAAATTTAATTATATAAGAGTAGTTAATGATCAGCCAAGCAGAATGGATAACATTTTGTTTGAGAAATATTCATCAGGTCAAGTTACAACTGCGGAAGCGGCGATTAAATATGCAGTTCAAAATGATACTGCTGCAAGTGTTGAATATGCAAAAAATACAGTAGCTGCAATGACAAACGGTTACCATAAGGATGCTTTGACTGTTGCTGCAAACAATTTAACAGCAACAACAAACACTGCATTAATTGCATCAGAAGATTTTTCAAGCTATGCAACTGCTGCCACTATGGCAACGGCAATCAATAACGCAGAGCCTCTAATCTTCTTCTCCTGTTTCATCTTTGCCTCCTT
>JAUZPX010000217.1 GCA_030705695.1 Bacillota bacterium | reverse complement strand
CCTCTGCCATGATAGCTACTGTAATAGTCGAGGTTTGGATTCTGCCGCTGGATGCGGTTGAAGGAATCCTTTGGACTCTGTGAACTCCGCTTTCAAATTTAAGACGGCTGTATGCACCTTTTCCTTCGATTGCAAAGACGACTTCCTTAAAACCGCCGAGTTCTGTGGGGTTGGAGTCAAGAATCTCTGTTTTCCAACGCTTGCGCTCGGCATACCTGGTGTATGCCCTGAACAAAACGCCCGCAAACAAAGCAGCTTCTTCACCGCCGGCACCCCCTCGTATTTCTACAATGACATTTTTATCATCATTGGGGTCTTTAGGCAATAAAAGAATTTTAAGCTCTTTCTTTATTTTTTCAAGGTTTTCTTTACTTTCGGCAAGCTCCATTTCGACCAATTCACAAAAGTCCTTGTCAAGCTTGTCTTCTAAAAGTTCTTCCGCATCTGATATATTTTTCAGCGTACTTTTATATTCGCGGTATTTGGTAACAATCTCTTCCAGCTCCGAATATTCCTTCATCAGTCGCTTATATTCGTCCTGGTTCGCAATTACCGATGGTTCGCTTAATTTAAGATTTACTTCATTATGCCTGTTTTCGACGGCATCAAGATTGTCAAACATTAACACACCTCTTAAAAATCAATGATAGATTAACGGTGTTTTATTATAACATAAAAATATTATTTTATCTAATAAATCATAAAATCAAAATTATCAAAGAAAGGACCCCGGATTTCAATTTTGTTAGTCCATGCAGTAAAGAAGACAAAGATTAATATAATCAGTATGATGCTTCCTGTACTAACCTCTACTTTGTAATTCTCCTTGTTGGAGTAGATGATTGAAAGTATGATCACTTCAAGTCCGAACATTATGAGTACGGCTGCGCCGCATATCCACAGATTATCAAAAAGGTTGAGTCCGTAGAAACTGTTTATAATGATCAAGACTCCTGCAAGTATCATCGTAAGAGCCAGTGTATATTTACCTGCTTTTATCCTCATAAGAAAGCCTCCTGAAAATTGAGTCCGGTGCAATTAAAATTAGCAATGGGATGTTAACTGACCATGCTCTTTATATTTACGTTAGTATTTTTAATATGTCTGAATTATTTTCCTATTTCAATATAGCTGTTGCTGGTTTCGGCACTAATGAATACTTTCTTTTCAAAAGTATCAAAATTATTGCTTTCGGTCTCAATGGAGCTTCCCCCGAAACCCTGTTTGCCTATGTTTTTGTAAAGCATGTCGGGAATAAGAAGATTGATATGCCCGTGAGTTGTCAGAGCTCTTATTTTATATCCTTTGTTCTCGTTATCACTGGTATTGATTTTTATGCGGCCGTTTGTACTTTTTACGAACATACCTATTTCAGGTGAATCATTATTATTCTGTGCGTCTTCTATTGTTATCCGCCCATTTGTTGTAAATGCTTTCAAATTCACAATTTTAGCATGCTTTATATCTATTGGGGAGTTAGTTGTGTTGATCTCCATTTCATTTGCAGTAACGTAGCTTGCTTGAACCTTTGCATTTTTTGTGTTTAATATTATTTTTCCGCACTTCACGCCCATTAATTCAATCTGCCCGTTTTTAGTAATGGCTTGAAGAGTATCTGCTGCGGAATCTTCGACATATATTTTTGCGTTGGAAGTTGAAATCTTAATTTCCTTGATCTTTGATGCAGGGAGCATGATTTCATGTTCAACACTCATATTAACAGGATTATTCAGCTTGATTG
>JAUZPX010000216.1 GCA_030705695.1 Bacillota bacterium | reverse complement strand
GTAAATTCTTTTTTTGCACCAAATTGTGCTGCATAATATTCTTTTACTTTTTCTAATATCTCAATGCGTAATTCTTCTGCGGGTTTACTCATGATTCACGTTCCTATTCTATATATAAATTTTATATGCAATCAATTTTATATTATTGAATGTAAAAGTAATCATTCAAAATAATCGTTAATTTGTTTCATTGTAACGTCATACATATTTTCGCCTGACTTAAATGCTTTTGTCCAATCTGCAATGGTTTCCATTGTTTTATTAAGATCCCAGTGCGGTTGGAAGTTTAATTGCTCGATGCTTTTTTTAATATCAAGCTTTAAAAGCCCTGCTTCGTGAGGACCACCCAAGTCTTTGACCTCATAGCGAGCGTTGTCACCCCATGATTTACAGAAAAGCCGGACAATTTCTTCAGTTGAAACATGTCCTTCAGGCAGCGGACCGAAGTTCCAGCCTGATGCAAATTTTGCGCCGTCTTTATATAAGGCTTCCGCCAATGTAAGATATCCTGTAAGAGGTTCAAGAACATGCTGCCATGGGCGTACTGCACGAGGTGAGCGCAGAATAATCGTTTGATTATCCAATACAGCACGAACGCAATCGGGGATTAAGCGGTTTTCCGAGAAATCTCCGCCGCCAATTACATTTCCTGCACGAGCCGAAGCGATTTGGCTTTCACCGTCTGACGGAAAAAACGACTTACGATATGAGTGAGTTACAAGTTCACAGCATGCTTTAGAGTTTGAGTATGGGTCATCGCCGCCATAGCGGTCTGATTCGTTGAAAAGACGGCCTGATTCATCGTTCTCATATACTTTGTCAGTAGTAATAACAATAGAGGCTTTTACGCCTACTTGCCGTACTGCCTCTAAAAAATGAACGGTTCCCATAACGTTTGTAGCATATGTTTCAACAGGAATCCGATAAGATTCCCGAACAAGCGGCTGTGCTGCCATATGAATAGCGATGTCAGGTTTTGATTCCGCCATGGCTTTTGTCAGTGCGTCTAAATCCCGAATATCGCCGATAGTTGAGTGAATGTATTTATTTACACCTAATACTTCATAAAGATTTGGGTCTGTGTTTGGCTCTAAAGCATAGCCGTACACTTCTGCACCAAGCTTCGTTAACAGCATGCAAAGCCATGAGCCTTTGAAGCCTGTATGTCCTGTAAGAAATATTCTTTTGTTTTTGTAAAAGTCTTTGTTAAACATTACGGCCAAACCTTCCATGCGGCATTTCCTGAAGCATATAAATCTTCAAGCAGGAGTTTTTCTCTTAGCGTATCCATTGGCTGCCAGAAGCCACGGTGCTGATGAGCAAATAGCTTTCCTTCATCAGATAGCCGTTCAAGCGGTTTCTTTTCCCAAATTGTTTTATCGTCTTCAAGATAATTGAAAATCTCAGGCTCACAAACAAAAAATCCACTGTTAATCCATTCTGTTTGGCTGTGAAGCTTTTCTTTAAAAGCTGTTATGTTTCCTTGCTGGTCGATGTCAAGCATTCCAAACCGTGCTTCCAGAGGAACAGCAGTAAGTGTAACTGCTGCTTTTTTCTCGATATGTGTTTGCAGAAGAGCGTTTATATCAACATTTGAAACGCCGTCGCCGTAAGTTAAGAAAAAGCGTTCGTTGTTTACGTATTTCTGAATTCTCTTGATTCGTCCGCCGGTCATTGTATCAAGACCAGTGTCGACAAGAGTTACCTTCCAGCTTTCGGCATTGTTGAGATGTATTGTCATTTCGCCCTCGTGCTG
>JAUZPX010000215.1 GCA_030705695.1 Bacillota bacterium | reverse complement strand
GGTTCGCTTGCCGGGTCACCGGGTGTTGTTGTCACAGGGCCTAAAGGCAAAGTTACTTTGAACGAGGGCGTTATAGTCGCTTGGAGGCATATACACATTTCGGCCAAGCAGGCAAACGAGCTTGGGCTTAAGGATAAAGAGCTTGTGAGGGTTAAATCCCAAGGAGACAGGGCCGTAGTGTTTGAAAACGTATTGGTACGTGCTAATGATGCATTCGCGCTTGAAATGCACATTGACACTGATGAGGCCAACGCTGCCCAAATTAAAAACGGTGACAAGGTTGAGCTTATTAAATAGTTTGTTAGCTTTATTTTCACTATTTATAAGAATTATAAAAACCCGCAATACTTTGAATATGTGTTGCGGGTTGTCTTTTTCATGTTCATTGAAGTATATTTTTTAAAAAATCAGGCATAGTAAAAAATCTGATTTACATAATGAAAGCGAGAATTTCTATGTGTTTGATTGTGATGGCCCTAGAAACCCATCCTCAATACCGGCTTATTCTAGCGGCCAACCGTGACGAATTTTTTTCTCGTCAGGCGCAGAAGACCCATTTTTGGGGTGAGTATCCGGGTATCCTAGCGGGGCGGGATTTAGAGCAGGGCGGAACATGGCTTGGCGTTAGCCAAAAAGGTATGTTCGGGGCAATTACTAATTATCGCGACCCGGCGCACCATAATTCGGCCTTACAGTCACGGGGGCGGATAATTACTGAGTATTTAAGCGGGTACTGCAGTGCTGCCGAATACATGGGCACTCTTTCGTCAGGCGGGACCAGATATAATGGGTTTAACCTTATTGCCGGCGATAATAAAGAAGTTTGGTACTATTCTAATTATTGTGACCGGGGACAAAAGCTAAAACCGGGAATATACGGTCTTAGCAATAGTTTGCTTGATGTAGCATGGCCCAAAGTCCGGCTTGTTAAAAAGAAGATGGAAAATTTACTCAAGACCTGGCGCGGCGAGCCTGAAGAACTATTGCTGATGCTTGCTGATAAGACACTGCCTGCAGACAGTGAATTGCCGTCAACCGGCGTCAGCTTAGAATGGGAACGGCGTCTTGCGCCTATATTTATTGACTGCCGGGATGGTTATGGTACCAGAGCTTCAACAATTCTCACCATTGCCTACAATGGTACAGTCAATTTAATTGAACGAACCTTTTTCCCCGATGGGGAATGGGAAGAGATTGCTCATGAGTTTGTAGCTGCGGGTGCTTGCTGATACGTTTATGCTTATGGCAGTGCAGCAATTTTTATGTAACAAAAGTTGTTTAGGAGAAAGTAAAGTCAATTCTTATTTAAATAAGGTCGTAGAAAAGGTTTTTTGGCAAACGGCAAGAATTATTAGATAATATTAGTAAAAGGGGGTACTAAGTGCTTGGATGTTGATAGTCAAACAATTGTAGAAACTACTATTGAGAAATATGAAAAGTATATAAACCCAGCCATAGCCAAACTATTCCGGTTCATGGGACTTTCCACCGTGGAATGGGAGTCTAAGGGAGTAGTTGTCAAGGATATTTTGGGAAATGAATACATTGATTGCCTAGGCGGTTACGGGGTTTTCAGTTTGGGGCACCGGCATCCTAAAGTCGTAGAGGCCGTAAAAAAGCAGCTTGATCTTATGCCGCTTTCCAGCAAGGTATTATTTGATAAGCCAACAGCCGACCTGGCCGAGCTCATGGCCGAAATAACGCCCGGAGATTTACAGTACTCATTTTTTACCAACAGTGGTGCTGAATCGGTGGAAGGGGCATTGAAGCTTGCCCGTGTACATACAGGACGGAAAAAGTTTGTCGCTGCAGTT
>JAUZPX010000214.1 GCA_030705695.1 Bacillota bacterium | reverse complement strand
TAAAGAATGTTACTAAGAACGAAACAAACCAGAATTAAAGTTGCACATAAAAAAATAATAATCCCTGCTAATTTATTTTTCTTATAAACTGTCAGCCCATTCAATACTGTTAAAGCAGCAACAGGCAGCATTGACAATGAATTATTATGTCCTAAATGTAGAACTTTTAGCAATCCCAATATTCCTATCACAATAACCACAAGTGAAATAACAATGGTTCCAACTGCTAAACCCTTTTCAAGTTTTGAGTTTTCAGCCCACTTTTCTTTTAAACTGGTCATATCAAATCTCCCGTCCTAGACAAGATACGAAAATACTATTTGACTTTTGTTAACCATGTAATCAATTCATTAATAATCTCGGTATTTTTTTCAGAATCCTGATTGTATATGATGCCCATATGCCCATCTTCGCCATCAAAATTAAGTTTATTTACCACTTGTTTATTATCCAGTATTCTCTTGAAATCAAGAGTCATTTTCCGAAGCTCGTCCTTTTTATTGCTCACAAGAAAAGTCCTAGGAAGATTCTGAAATTCCGGGGTGTTGGCCCATATCATATTTTTATACTCTTCAGATTTTGCGTATCCTTTTTTTAATATCATAGAGCGCATGCCACAGTAAGGTATACTCTTTTGATAAAATGTCATCATTCCGCAATCCAATGCAAGACCTTGAAATCTATGATTATTAGTTTGCGAAACTCCGAACACCATTCTCAATCTTTCACTATCGGAAATTAATGCTTCTATAACTGCAAGTACAGCGCCGGCAGAATGACCGCAGAGGTATACTGCGCTTTCGTCTCCGCCGTAATCGGACAAATTGTGCCATATATACTCGGCAGCCTCTGCAATATCACGAATCTGGTCCGAAATTTTTACTCCAGAAACGGCAAGCCGGTAATTGAGATTAAAAACAAGGAAACCTTGTTTAGCCATATAATATCCAAACAGTCGGTTGAGTTCCTTATAACCTGACATAAACCCGCCGCCATGTATGTCAATAAGAACCGGTTGCGGCGTATCTCGATTTTTACTGTGGTAAACATCCAACAAATGGCCACGTAAAGAATCTGGCATGTACGGAATATCTCGTTTTTCCTCAATTTCTAACGGGAGGCTTATTCCGGCAAGTCTTATGCAATCACTTTTTTCCCAACCAGCAAGCATTTTGTTTACAAAGTAGTCTTTGACCCCCATAGTCTCCTCCCAAAAAAATTATAAACAACGCGAATTTATATGAAGTCAATTACCATCGGCGGCACTTGCCGCGGCAAGTGCCGCCGATGGTTTGAATTTGAGGCTGAAGCCTCCTAAAGAGAGGGTAACTTCGCAGTTTGAATTCAAACTGCGTCAAATCTCAAACTGTTTCATATCTTCGCCAAATTTCGGTCTAAAGACTTATTTTGCAGCATTTGATTTATCAAATAGCAAAGGCCGAAGGTATTAAACCGTAATTCACTTGAATAAACGCAATCGTCATTTAAATTATTCGTGGTTAACGCCGCAAACAGCCTCAGCGAACTTTTCAATCCGGTCATCATAATATTCCGCCGCGCTTTTGTCGTCGCCTTTTACCTTTTTAAGAATGAACTTATCAAGGAATTTCATTTTTTCAAATGAGTAGGCATAGCCCAGAACATCCTGAACCAGCGAATGGCTCAGCAGCTCGGAAGGAAACGCAAACTCCATTTCCTTTTTTATCTGCTCTTTGTCGGAATTGGCGGCACAAAGAAACAGCCCTATCTTTTTGCTCAGCAGCTGCGGCAGATTGGCCTTTACATATTCCTTGAGCTGCTTTTGCACCATGCCTGCGTATACCGAGCCTCCCAGTATTACCGCGTCATACC
>JAUZPX010000213.1 GCA_030705695.1 Bacillota bacterium | reverse complement strand
AGAAGCTGTCTTTATTCGTAATCCCGGCAACTTGAGACTATCTCTATTTTCTTCCCAAGTATCATAAATGGTGCCTGCCAGTAGATATATTTACATGATGCAAACTTACCAAAAAGTATTGCTAAAGGTATCATTATGATACCAGCTCCCAGAGAATTGTTCATATGTTTTTAATGAATAGGAGTGAACCGTTATTAAGGAGAGAGACATTATCACGGTTCAGTTGATAATGTCTCTCTCGTTGCTTTTCCATATCGGTTTGGGGTATGGTTCAACAAGTTTCCCTATTAAACCGTGCCTTTTAGGCGGCTTTCTTTTTTTCAAACAATTTAATCAATTTATTTTATTTAATCTATTGACATATATTATACGTCGTGCTAATCTGAACATAGGATATTATTATACGTCGTATAAATATATCCTCCGTTCAAAGGAGGCTAGGACGTTGACAGAAGAAAAAACGACTATGAACAGAGTGGAGCGCAAAAAAGAGGAAACAAAGCAAAAAATTATTAAAGTTGCAATTGAGCTATTCATAAAGCAAGGTGTGGACGCTATTACGATGGAGCAAATTGCGCGCGAAGTGGATATCGCCAAGGGTACGCTGTATAATTACTTCCCTGTCAAGGAAGCCATCATTAATGAGTTTATCCAGGAAGCCTTTAAGAAAGAAAACCCCAAAACGCTTCTTGAGCTTGAAGCTCTTCCCGATACCCGCACGCGGATGACCGTTATCATGCGAATGCTAATAGGCGGTGTCAGCCAATACAAGGATATTTTCGAGAAATTCATGGTTTACAACTTGCAGCGATTAATGTCGCTTGAACTCGACAAAACTTCCCGCGCCGGGTTTGCAAATCTCGGCGAGTTCATCACGAAGCTCGGACAGAAAAACGGTGAAATACGAAACGATATTCCCGTCGACCTTATCATGAATCTATTCGAATTTGTGTTTATCGAGGTGGTCAGGCAATATTTCCGTTCGCCGGATACCTTCGATCATAGCGCGGTTATCGACCAGTGTGTTGAGCTGTTCATTAACGGAGTAAAGAAATAAGTTAAAATGAAAGGAGGTTTTTTTATGAGAGCTTTTCAAATAATTGTGGCCGTTCTCGCTGTGCTGATGTCCATTGGCGTTTTGGGCATGAACCTTTGGCTGAGTTCCGCTTATACTACGGGAGTCGCGCTTCCCGGCTGCTTTAAAGGGCTCACCATTGTTTCGACGTTACTCGTGTTTGTCACCGCCGTTACAATTTTTATCAGAAAATAGTTTTTGGGAATGAATATTATGACTAAGAAAATGTCACTGATGGGCGTCGCGGGCAAGATTATGGTCGCCCTTGTCTTATCTCTGGCTGTGACGGAGGGTGTTAGTCTCGTGACCTCCCCTATGTTTAGGATTACAGATAATTACAAATGCCTCGTTATCGCCGGAATTATTATTGCAGTAATCGGCTTTGCGTTAAATCTTATTGCGGCGTTCGGAATGCTCGCCGCCCACAAAAAAGGAACGCTGGCGATGGGAGGTCTTTACGCGCTGTTTCTTAATCCGATGTATACCTTTCAGCTGCTAATAACCTTACCCGGCATTCTGCTGCTGTTCAACTCCTGGATTGTTTTTCTGACAATCATATCGTCTTTTATTGCGTTTAAGGTATTTGTCAAAGAGGAAGAAAGATATTTGGAGGAAACGTACGGTAACAAGTACATTGCATACAGGGAAAAGGTATTATTCAAATTTCTGTAAGTATGAGGATGTTACCGCAGGGCAGGCAATTAACTGTCAATAAGCGAAATAGAGAGACTCTACTCCTTTCGGAGCAAAGACTCTCTATTTTGCTTTTTCGTATCGGTTT
>JAUZPX010000212.1 GCA_030705695.1 Bacillota bacterium | reverse complement strand
GGCGGAACTATAAATATATCGAGCGGAACTGTTCAGTCAACAGTAAGCGACGGTTTTGCTCTTGATGTTTCTGATGCCGGTAAAATAAATATCACTGGTGGTATTGTCAAATCAACTGGAAGTTGCAGTGATGCAATTCACGTGGATGCAGCTTCGCTAAATATAACAGGTGGCAATGTTTCGGCGACAGGAAATGCAATAGATAACAGCGGAAGTACGGTTGTTATATCTGGCGGTACAGTATCTGGAACAGAGCATTTTATTTTTAACTCCAAATATTGTTCTAATGATACGTGCTTTAATGTATATCGTGATGGAACTGCCACAAATTATAAAATTGACGGAAATAGTACTAAATATCTTTCTTTGAAAGTGGATTCCAACATTACTACAGCAAACGAAGGTTCTACAACAGGGCTTTCAGTTGTAGGGCAGTCTGGAGAAGTTACTTATTCATGGGCATATGAAAATGATGTTTCGGGTATTTTGTATAAAATAGGTGATAGTGACGAAAGTTTCATTGCTGTTCCTGGTGTAACAGTTAAGCCAAACTAGAAACCTATAGCAAATTCAATGGTAGTGCCAACAGTTGTTCCGAGAACAGCCACCATTGTACAGTAGGCTTAAAGAATTTGTACAATAAAGTTTAATAAAATGCATTGAATCCAAGGCAGCGAATTTGTTGCCTTGGATTCTTTATGAAAAGTGAGTCAGCAAAACAAGTTGGACTTAAAATTATTCACATAATTTATTATTAATTGTTAAGTTATTTCTACTAGTGTTCTTATTGAGATTCTTGTTCACAAATGGTATAATTTATTAAAATCAAGGAGGTAGATTATGTCAATTTCAATCAGAAAGTTTTTTAGCATTACTTTAGCTGCAACACTGATTTTTAGTATGTTTTATTTTTATCAAAAAACAGCTTATGCAGAAAAAGAACCTTTAAACATATCGAGTATTCCTGTGACCCCTGTATACGGTGATGTCAATATGGATGGCAAAGTTAATTTAAAAGATGCTACCATAATTCAGGAGTACATGGCACAAATGGTAACTTTTTCTGATTTACAGAAAGCACTTGCCGATGTTAGTAATGATAATATGGTTACTTTGAAAGATTCAACGGCTATTCAAAAATATTTACTACATATGATTACAAGTAACTACATTGGTACCACTTATATTGCTTCAACCGCTGTATCAACCACCATACCAACGTTTGCTCCAACGGCTGTACCAACAAGCGTTCCAACTAACATACCCACTTATTTCCCGACAGTTGCACCTACAACCATACAGCTTTCCGGTGAAACAAACACATATTACTTTGAAGCACCTTCTAATTGGACTTCAGAGGGTCAAACAATTGCTTGCTTTTATTGGTCACCGATTCTTCCGTCAAATCCAGGTTATGTGAACTCAAGCGGCTGGCCTGGCGATGCGTTGACTAGATTGACTAACATTCCCGGTCATGATAATATTTGGGAATGTAATTTACCTGTTGAAATTAAAATTATTATTTTTAACAATTTGGGCAACACAACTACTGATCCTCGTAAAAATGATCATCAAACAAAAAACCTCGATGTTGAAGGTTATAATCCCGGTGATGATGTGAACTATCCGAATGGCACACTTGACCCGAATAGTATGAACAACATGATTTATGTTATTAATTCATCATCAACTGTTCCATATTATAACTATGCTTTTCTGGATTCGGGCGAATGGGAATATTTTAATCCTGTAACTGGTGAAATTAGCTTTAATCCAAATATTTTGGCACCCGAACAGTGATAGCAACAAGTGCACCAAGAATAGCCTCTTTTTCCTGAATTCTAATTTTTGCTATTGTATTTAAAACCATTT
>JAUZPX010000211.1 GCA_030705695.1 Bacillota bacterium | reverse complement strand
GGTTGTATCACCCGCTGTCAGATTTGAGATTATATAGTTCTGATGCCGGTTGTAAAGATACATAGAATCTATGCAGTCCGAATTGGTAACATAATCGCGCAGAAGTTGCCCTACGTTCTTATAAAGCCGAAAATATTTCTGTTCGGTCTGCCTTTCCTCGAGGGTCAGGAAAGTCTGTATATCTTCATAGTACAATAAATTCTGCGACAGCTTTATCGGCTGTGTAAGAAGGATGTCCAAAGTGGAAGAGAGATTAATCATCGAGTGCATTGATGCATTCTCAATCTCGTTTTTTAAAATCGTGGATGAGGATTGGTATAAAATAAAGTTGTAGACCATAAACGGTACGGCAATACACAGAATGGTTAGTGTGAAATACTGAAAAAAAACGCTTTTATACCTATATTTACTTATGTAACTCCAAAGCGTATTACCTGATTTCATTTGTTCAGCTCCTTAGCGGAATTCGAACGGTAGGCTGACGGTGTATGCCCGGTATACAGCTTAAACAGCTTGCAAAAGTGCTGCACGCTGCGATAGCCAACCATACTGCAAACATCCTGTACCTTGTACTCTGTTTGCCTGAGCAAAGCAGCAGCCTTTTCAATCTTAAGCCTGCTTACATAATCAATGAATTTTTCTCCTGTCTCACGCTTGAAATAGCGGCTAAAATAGACCGGGCTAAGCGCGATGTAAGCCGCAACATCCTCAAGCGAAATATCTTTATGGTAATTTTCAGTTATATACTCGACCGACTTTTGAATCAGCTTATTGTACAGCTTAACATCGCTGTTTGAAACAAATTCCACTGCCCTCTCAAAGGAGGCTTGAAGCCTCTCCGCAGCCGTTTCATCTGAACCCAAAGCGTCATTCCTTGTTCCGCTTTGTCCGACTGTATAAATGGATTCTAACTCATCGGCAAAGATTTTCAGCATATCAGTAGAGTTTTTAAATTCAGATAAAGTGCTTGTAAACAGAGAGCGGGACGCCTCAATATTGCCCGACAAAAGCAATGAAATTATCAAATGTCTTCTTCGCGAAGGAATATCCTTTTCCAATCCGTTCTTTATGCTCCATGCCAAAATACCTTCTATACCCTTAGTCAGCATTCCTATTTTATATTCGCTTTCAAGTTTCAGCATATCCTTCATCTGTTTAACAGCGTGCTCCATTTTGTAAATGAGCTTAATTTTGAACTGCTCCGGGTCATCAAACTGACCGGTTGCAACTATTTCCAATCTGTCGTAACGGTAGTCTGTGATATAAATATAAATCGGCGGCTCCTCAACCAGAAACAAGCTGTTAATTGCATTATGCAGCCTTTCAATGCCATGCTGCCAGTATTGGCTGAAGAATTCCTCAAGATTTTTCAGGTACACCTTTATGGTGCAGCACAATTCCTTGTCCGCATCCACATTCAGCCCTGTCTTGGTAATATATTCTTCAGCATCAGCTTTGTTTACATACACGCCCATCATAACGTCTGCAAAGAAATGCCTTCTCATCTGCTTAAACAACTCGGCCGAGGGCTCCATTTTCGCTTTGTCCAGTACCTTGCCAAGCTGCTCCATCGTATCGTGCAGTTTTGAATAGGTAAGGGGTTTAATCAGATAATCAAATACATTGTACGAAATTGCCTTTTGTGCGTATTCAAACTTTTTGTAACCGCTTATAAAGATTATTTTGATTTCAGGGTAATTTTTAAATAAATATTCGGCAAGGTCAATGCCTGATTTACTGGTCATACGGATATCTGAAATAACAACATCCACTTCATTTTTCTTAACAAATTCGATGGTCTCGCTAACGTTTCTGAACGTTCCGGCAATCTCGTAGCCCAACTTATGCCAGTCTAATGCCTCACACAAATATTTTCTTATAAAATCTT
>JAUZPX010000210.1 GCA_030705695.1 Bacillota bacterium | reverse complement strand
GTGATTAATCTGTTCAGCTTTCGCAATAAATTGTTTTGCTTTCCGATACTGCTCATAAGCTCTAAAATATTCAGCATTTTTCGTGAAAACAAGAATATTGGAGGGATTCAATCCCGCCGCATCATCAATTAACGGTTTTACTTTTTGTCTTAGCTCTTTTCGTTTTTTCATTTTAAGTCGCCACTTAATAAAATCAAGGAAAGGGTTAAATTGACCGCCTTTTTGCGTAGATTGGAGATTGGCCATACGATATGCAATTGAAATCCGGTCGCAATAATGTTCAGCAAGCAGAATGCGACTAATAAAGCCATACGTTTTATCGGCAAACATGGATTCGAAAATCTCTGTAAATCGTTGCTTATCTTTATTTTGAGATAAAAGAGTACAAGCATAATAGAAAAGATACTTATTATTATGTGGCTCTTGCGCTAATAAATCGCTTAAATATTTTTCGGCGACATCATAACGCCGCATATTATAATAATGCATAGCCAATGTAAACTGTTGTTCAATCGGTGTATTTGCCATAAATCCTCCCGAACTTGACCTTCGTTCCTAAGACAAAGTATGCGCTAAACATACCACGATAATATAGAAAAGTCAACAGTTAGAATATGGTTAATCTCACTTGTATTGTTACTTGATATTATCGTAAAAATAAATGTGCATCCATTAATTACTCGGCGCATAAATAATTCTTGATGTCACACACCGATATAAATTTCCATTCAGTACATCTTGTATAAACTGTGTATAAGAAACGCCTTTTCCTTTTCCTTTTGCATACTGCGGATATTTGGCGATGATATCACTGCTGTATGTATATACTGTGGATTGGTTGTCATTCAATATCACATAATAAACGGCATCATAAAACAACAATCCTTTGAGCGGATTTTTGTCTTGGCTAAAATCCTCTTTCAAGTGAGCGGCAACATTCTGCTGCTCGCAATAATCGTTTAGTGTTCTTTGGGATTCAATAAATGAAGTATCTTTTATATTTGCAAATTTTAATGAGACATTATAACCCCCGTTATACGTTTGAATGATTAGGCCGATATTGTTTACATAAGTGACCTTCCCGTTTAAAACCGCAAGAAATTTCACTTCCCAATTCCCCGCGTTCGTATCGAAACTGAAATGCGGGACAACCATTTCTGCGTTTAATTCCGAAGTCGCCGCTTGGTTTGATTGACATCCCATCAAGAAAATAATAAAAGATAAAATAATCATAAAACCTCGCTTTTTCATACAGTCACCTTCCTTAAATAATTATTCTTCAAACAACCGCCACTCGGACTCTTTATCATGTTTTTCAAGATGCAGATTAACAACTTTCAGCCCCGATTTTCGCGCATATTCAACTGTATAAGCTGTTCCCCCGCGACCGCCGGTAAAATAGCAAATGCAGGTGCCGCTGTGGTCGACCAAATAGCGATTTCTCACATGCATGCAGCCGTCATGATATTCCTGCGCGGTATAGACTACACTGTCTGCCTGCTGTTTGATATGATTATAATTTTCAACATCGCTTTTGCGCCAGTAACGTGTCTGCGTCACGCAAGGGAGTACCAGCCCAAGCTGTATCTGCGGATGCCGCTTTCGGACACGTAAAACCGATTCGGCAGCAACTGTATCGAATCCAAGCGCCCCGCCGGCCAAAAAGCACTTTACCCCTTCACTTTGCAGACGTTCAATTTCTGCTTCCAGCTTTTCGGCAAGTGCAATCCGCATATCATGCGGTATATCACGATGTCCGGTAAAGCAGCAGGATATTTTCCGGTCATCGGTAACTGTATCGATGCTCATCGCTTCCCCTATCTGATTTCATTTCATGTATTAAGACGTTTAAAGCGCCTTGCTTTTGCTTGTTGAATTTGTACATCGGTT
>JAUZPX010000021.1 GCA_030705695.1 Bacillota bacterium | reverse complement strand
TTTTATTTTGTATTTCAACATTTAAAATCGGAAACAGCAATTCAACACGCTTGTCCATATTTCTTGGCATTAAATCTGCACTGCCCAGATATATATTCGGACTCCCTCCGTTTTGAAAGTAAAATATACGGCTATGCTCTAGAAACCTCCCGACAATACTGAACACTCTTATATTTTCGCTAACTTCCGTCAGCTCTGGAATCAAACAGCAAGCTCCACGGACATATAAATCAATTCTTACTCCTGCTTGCGACGCTTTATATAACTGTTCAATTATTTTTTCATCTGTTAAGGAATTCACTTTAATAATAATTCCGCTAGTATTTCCCGTTTTTTGATTCTCAATTTCATTTTCAATTGCTTTCTTTAAAAACTTTCTTGTGTTATATGGTGATACAATAAATTCATTATAATCAGAATCAATAGCATAACCCGTTAGATAATTAAAAAGCATTGTTGCATCTTTAGCAAATTTTTCATTACATGTAAAAAGCCCTATATCTGCATATATACGAGCCGTCTTTTCATTATAATTTCCAGTACTGACATGAACATAACGCCTTATACCATCATCTTCGTTGCGAACGACCATACATATTTTACAGTGTGTTTTCAGTTCGGGAATACCGTAAACAACATTACAGCCTGCTTTTTCAAGCTTTTTGGCAAGTTTAACGTTGTTTTTTTCATCAAAGCGTGCCTTAAGTTCAATAACTACGGTTACTTCTTTTCCGCTCTTTGAAGCTTTGCAAAGTTCTTTTACAATTGGAGACTTATCGCTTAATCTGTAAAGGGTTTGCTTTATAGACAATACATTAATATCTTCTGCAGCTTGTTTTATAAACTCATAAACTGCGTTAAAGCTCTCGTATGGATGATGTAAGATTCTATCTTGTTCACGAATAGCTGAAAAAATATCTCTTTTATTTAAAAAAGCAGGGATAATTGGATCAAACGGTTTAAAAAATAATTTTGTATCTTCAAATTTATTTATAAATTCTTCAAATAAGCTTAAATCAAGCATACCATCTTGCTCATAGACATCTCTTAAATCTGCTTTAAGATGTTTCATTAGAAAACTTTTTATATTTCCTCGGCAATTTCTTTGCACTTCAAGGCGTACAAGCTTGCCTTTACTATTTTTTTGAATTGATTTCTCTACGGTTTCAAGTATATCCTCATCGTTGTCTTCGTCAATTTTTAGCCCACTGTCACATGTTACTCGAAACACAGAATGTGCAAGCACATTGCAGTCTTTAAAAATTTCTGAAAGCTTTGAAATCAATATATTTTCAAGCGAAATAAATGCTCTTCCCTTTTCAATAGGAAGTCCAAAAAGGCGAGGCAAGCCGCTTGGCATAGAAACAATAGCAAAAAAGTCTGTGTTTTCTTTTTTTAACTTCACAACTAAATTAATAGCTTTGTTTTTTATTGACGGAAATGGATGGCTTTTATCAACTGCTCGTGGTGTGAGCAACGCTGATATAACCGATTCAAAATAACTATCTATTGATTCTCTTTGCTTTATAGAAAGTTCCTTTGCAGATAAAATCTGAATATTTTCTTTTCTCAACATTGTAATAATACTGCGGTTAAGTACTCTGTACTGTTTCTTCATAAAATCGTGAAGCTTTGCACACAATAGTTTTGCTTTTGTTGAATTTTCATCTGATAGCAAAACATTTTTTGCACGAACCATGAAAAATTCATCAAGATTTGACGCTGTAATTGATAAAAAACGTACACGTTCCAAAGGCGGATTACTGATTTCTTCAGCTTCCGCCAATATACGTATATTAAAATCAATCCATGAAAGTTCACGGTCATATAATGGAATTTCAGGCATATAATCGTCCTTCAAAAAAATAAGTAAAAAAAGAGCAGGGATATCCCTGCTCTACTATTATTGAAAATTGAATTGATTTTATTCGTCAAAAGCATGAAGAATGGCTTTATAAGTTTCGTCATAATCGGCTTCAGTCGTGAGTATCGAAATCTGCACCTCTGAAGTTGTGATTATTCTTATATCGGCATTTGCACTTGACGCTGCTTTAAAAACTTTTGCAGCAAAGCCTGGGGTACCTGACATAGCTGAATCGAAAATTGAAATAATTCTATTTCCGCTGCTGACAATCGGTTTTTGAAAAACCGAGTTTTCTAGCAATTTTGTAAGATCATCATCGTTAATGGTAAAAGAAAGACTTGTCAAATCGCTTTGCACAGGCGACATTGAAATCATATCCACATCGACGTTAAGCTTTGCAATATCTTCGAAAATATCAGAAATATAAGTTATTTCAGACGGAATATTATGCAGAGTAATAAGTGTTATGTTTTCGTTTACCGTAATTCTCGGATTCATACGTTCACCTACTTATACATTTTGAAGCAGATCAGACATATCATACAGCCCTGCTTTTTGATTTGCCATAAATACGGCAGCATTAACGGCTCCCGTTGCAAAAACTTCTTTTGAGGTCGCCTGATGTTTAATTGACAAAACTTCATCATGACCTGCAAATATTACTTCATGCTCACCTACAATTGTACCTCCACGAACTGCATGAATGCCAATCTCGTTTTTACTGCGTTTTTTCCTATACGCATGGCGATCATATACATATTGCGGTTCTGCTTCCAATACTGATGAAATTCCGTCGGCAATCATAAGTGCCGTGCCGCTTGGTGCATCGATTTTTTGATTATGATGCTTTTCGATAATTTCAATATCAAATGCATTACCAAATACAGCTGCTGCTTTTTTTGAAAGCTCAATTATCAAATTAATACCTAACGACATATTCCCCGAATAAAAAATAGCAACATCTTTGGCAGCATCTTTAATTTTCTTGACCTGTTCAGCTGAAAATCCTGTTGTACAAATAACAGCAGGCACATTGTTTTTTACAGCAAAATCAAGTATATCATCAATTAAAGCAGGATTTGAAAAATCGATAATGACATCTGGTTTCTTATCGACTTCAGAAAAAGTTTTGAATTCAAAAAAATCCATGTCGCCGTTACCGTAAAGATCAACACCGCAAAAAATTTCACAGTTATTTCTCTCGTTCACAGCTTCAATAATTACTTTTCCCATTTTCCCATTATAACCGCATAATAAAATCTTAGTCATACCGTCTTTTCCCTTTCAAAGTCCAAATGCTTGTTACATAAGCTGATATTTCTTTAAACAATCGGTCAGCTTTGCAAGATTTGACTCGCTTAATTCTGTAAGCGGTAAGCGAAGAGGACCGCATTCATAACCTAAGAGGTTCATAGCTGTCTTTACAGGAATCGGGTTCACGTCAAGCGACATACTGTTGATAAGCTCTAAGCTATGTAAAAATTGAGCAGTTGCTTCTTTATAGTTACCGTGTAAAGCAAGGGTTGTAATGTTATGGCAGTTTCTCGGGCAGAAATTTGCGTATACCGAAATAACTCCGATTCCACCTAATGCCATAATAGGAATAATCTGGTCGTCGTTGCCCGAATAGATTGCAAAATCATCGTCACAGAGTGATCTTGTTTCTGCAACGGAGGAAATATTCCCGTTTGCTTCTTTTGTTGCTACAATATTTGGATGCTTTGAAAGCTCCGCATATGTTGCAGGCAAAATATTTAGTCCTGTTCTTGCTGGAACATTATAAAGAATCATCGGAATATCAACAGCATCGGCAATAGCAGTAAAGTGCTTTATAAGCCCTGCTTGTGATGTTTTATTATAATAAGGCGTAACAGAAAGAATAGCGTCAACACCCATTGTTTTTGCTTCTTTTGACAGTTCAATAGCGTAATTTGTATCGTTGCTGCCTGTTCCTGCAATAACAGGGATTTTATGGTCTACTCTCTTAACCGTATATTCTATGACTTCACAGTGTTCCTTATGGCTAAGACAGGCAGATTCACCTGTAGTACCGCAGACAACAATAGCATCTGTTTTGTTTTCCATATGGAAATCAAGAAGTTCGCCAAGTACTTTAAAGTTAACGGATCCATCGGCATTCATCGGTGTAACCAATGCAACGCCTGACCCGGTAAAAATCGGATTGGACATAATTTTTCCTCCAGAAATTAATCAAGATAACCTTCAGCGCAAAGCAGCTCAGCCATTAATACAGCGCCGCCTGCCGCACCTCGAAGTGTGTTGTGAGACATGCAAACAAATTTCATGTCATATTGTGTATCTTTTCTTAAGCGGCCGATTGAAACCGCCATCCCGTTTTCAAGATTGCGCTCACTTTTAATCTGTGGACGATCGTCTTCACGGAAATAGTGCAGAAATTGCTTTGGTGCGCTCGGAAGCTCAAATTCCTGCGGTCTGCCTTTGTAGGCTTCCCATTTTTTAATAATGTCTTCTTCTGTTGCTTTTTTATCAAATGACACAAACACAGCAGCTGTATGACCGTCAGATACAGGAACACGAATACATTGAGAAGTAATGTTTGGTGTGTTTGTATTTACTATTTTACCGTCCTCAATGTGACCCCAGATTTTCATAGGCTCTTCTTCGGATTTTGCTTCTTCGCCGCCAATGAAAGGAATGATGTTGTCAACCATTTCAGGCCATGATTTAAATGTTTTACCTGCACCTGAAATCGCTTGATATGTGCATGCAAGAACTTTTGTCACGCCTAAATCCATAAGCGGATGAATTGCAGGTACATAGCTTTGCAGTGAACAATTTGATTTTACTGCAATAAAGCCTTTTTTTGTACCCAACCGTTTTCGCTGAAACGGAATGACTTTTGTGTGGTCATCATTTATTTCGGGAATGATCATAGGAACGTCCTGTGTTGCACGATGCGCACTGTTATTTGACATTACAGGGCACTCTGCTTTCGCATATGCTTCCTCAAGTTTTTTGATTTCATCTTTTTTCATGTCGACAGCACAAAAAACAAAGTCAACAAGAGCCGCTACCTTTTTAACTTCGGCAGCGTCCATTACGACCATATCGGCAATATTTGCAGGAATGGGTTCTGTCATAGCCCAACGGTCGCTAACAGCTTCTGTATAGGTTTTTCCGGCAGAACGTGTGCTTGCTGCAATTGCCGTGACTGTAAACCACGGATGATTATGCAGAAGCAGCGCAAAACGCTGTCCAACCATACCTGTTGCTCCGATAATTCCTACCTTGTACTGTCTCATTACAATAAATCCTCCCAAAACTTTCAAAAAAGTATTGTACTTCTTCCATTTATAAAATATAATAGAAAAAATGTGTGTTTATGCTACTCTTTTGTTTTTTCGTTAAGTATTAATATAACATCTTTGTTAGATGTTGTCAATGAAAAACGATGTGATTACATATGAATTCTCATCATTGAAAGGACCGTTTGCAAAGAATGAAAACCGAAGATTTTTACTATAATCTCCCCCCCGAACTGATAGCTCAAACTCCGATTGAAAAGCGTGACAATTCACGCCTTCTTGTATTAGATAAAGAAACTGGAGAAATTGCTCATAAGCATTTTTATGATATTATTGATTCGCTAAATACTGGAGACACATTAATTGTTAACGATTCACGAGTTATTCCCGCAAGAATTTTCGGAATTAAAAGCGAAACAGGTGCCGTAATTGAATTTCTTTTATTAAAACAAATTAGCCAGAACACTTGGGAAACCCTTGTTAAACCCGGCAAAAAAGCAAAACCCGGTGCTAAATTCACATTTGGTAACGGAATTTTAACTGGAGAAATTCTTGAAATTGCCGAAGGCGGAAACAGAATAATAGAATTTACTTTTGAGGGCAGTTTTTTTGCCATTTTAGATGAAATCGGCAAAATGCCGCTGCCGCCATATATTACTGAAGAATTGCAGGATCAGGAGCGTTATCAAACCGTTTACAGTCATGAGCTTGGTTCAGCGGCAGCTCCTACGGCAGGCCTGCACTTTACAGAAGAGCTAATGGAAAAAATCAAAAGCAAAGGTATAAACATTGGCTTTGTAACTTTACATGTTGGGCTTGGAACGTTTCGGCCTGTAAAAGTAAGCAAAATTACAGAACATCAAATGCACTCAGAGCATTATGAGGTTCCTGAAGAAACAGCAGAACTAATTAATAAAACGAAAGAATCGGGCGGTCGGGTAATTGCTGTCGGTACTACAAGCTGCCGTACACTTGAATCTGTTGCATCTGAATACGGTGAAATAAAAGCTTGCGACGGATGGACAAGCATTTTTATTTATCCTGGCTATGAATTCAAAGTGCTTGACGGCTTGATTACAAATTTTCATCTTCCCGAAAGCACGCTTATTATGCTTGTTTCTGCATTTGCAGGCTATGAAAACACGATGCATGCTTATGAAGTCGCTGTAAACGAAAAATACCGCTTTTTTTCGTTCGGTGACGCAATGTTCATTAAATAGGAGAACAAATATGTACACATTAATTAACCAAGTTGGAAATGCTAGACGAGGGGAATTTGAAACTCCGCACGGTACAATCCAAACGCCAGCATTTATGAACGTTGCCACAGCAGGCGCTATAAAAGGCGGAGTGTCCGCCATTGATCTTAAAGAGATTCACTGTCAGGTACAGCTTTGCAATACATATCATTTGCATATCCGCCCCGGTGATGAAGTCGTCAGGCAAATGGGCGGTATTCGAAAATTCACCGCATGGGACGGTCCTGTTTTAACAGACAGCGGCGGATTTCAAGTTTTCAGCCTTGCAAAACTTCGAAACATCAAAGAAGAAGGCGTTACGTTTGCTTCTCATGTTGATGGCCGTAAAATCTTTATGGGTCCCGAAGAGAGCATGAGGATTCAATCGAATCTGGGCTCAACAATTGCAATGGCATTTGACGAATGTGTTGCAAATCCGTCTGAATATCGATATGTAAAAGAATCAAGCGATTTAACAATTCGATGGCTTCGCCGCTGTAATGATGAAATTAACCGTCTTAATTCGCTGAGTGATACTATAAATCCAAAGCAAATGCTTTTTGGAATTAATCAGGGCAGTACTTACGCTGACCTGCGTATTGAAAACATGAAGGCTATTCGAGAACTTGACTTAAAAGGTTATGCTATCGGCGGATTAGCTGTCGGAGAACCTGCCGAAGTAATGTATGAAATTATTGAGGCGGTTGAACCTTATATGCCCAAAGACCGCCCACGATATCTGATGGGCGTCGGCACGCCAACAAATATTCTTGAGGCTGTTTATCGAGGCGTTGACCTTTTTGATTGTGTAATGCCGAGCCGAAATGCCAGACACGGTCATTTATTTACATCAGAAGGTATTCGAAATTTGCATAATGCAAAATACACTTTAGATGACTCCCCTATCGACCCACAGTGCGACTGCCCTGCCTGCAAGCATTTTACACGAAGTTACATTCATCATTTGTTTAAATCAGGCGAAATGCTTGCAATGCGGCTAAGCGTCTTGCATAATCTGCATTTTTATAATACACTAATGGAGAAAATCAGAGAATCTCTTGAGTCAGGACAATTTGAACAGTTCTATCGGCAATATAAGGAAACTTTGTCTTTGCGAATTTGATTTCCTACTTGCAACCATTTACCTTTACTGATATAATGAATACTCAGAATTATCAAAAATCGGAAGGATATGAAAAAATGAATTTTCACTATAATCTTTTAGCAGCCAACGGAACCGATACACAATCTATAATTACTATGGTACTTATTTATGGTGCTGTCTTTGCCGCTGTATACTTTTTTTTCATTCGACCAGGTCAAAAAAAGAAAAAAGCTGAAGCTGAATTGCGCAATAGTCTTGAAATCGGCGATGACATTACAACAATCGGCGGAATTATGGGTAGAGTCGTAAGTATAAAAGAAGATACTGACTCAATTATTATTGAAACAAGCACAGACAGAACTAAAATTCGCTTAAAACGCTGGGCTATCTCAACTGTAGATACTGAAAAGGCACCAGTAGCGAAAGAAACTTCAAAAAAAGATAAAAAAGAAAAATAATTTTATTATCATAACAAATGAATAATTCATATCTTGTCTGAATACTTATGAATACATCGGTATCTAAGTATTCGGGGGTGTCAGAATTGAAGATTTATAAAACAGCCTTTACACAAAGCAGTACAATGCATTATGTAAAGGCTGTTGCTATTGGTGTTCTTTCAGCGGCGATTATTTGTATGTTGCTTATCTCTCTAATAACATTTGTGCTTGTTAAATCGCAAAATCTGCCTGCAAACATAATTAGCCTTGTAGTGTTAATAATAAGCTGTATAAGCACATTCTTTGGCGGTTATATAACTGTACGCATATTAAAAAACAAAGGCTTACTGTTTGGCATGATTACAGGTTTATTTGTGTTTTTAATTGTTCTAATTGCAGGTCTCTCCTCTTCTACAGAAACAATCAGTGCAATAACTTTAACAAAAGCTGCAATTATGGTTATATCAGGTGCTATAGGAGGAATTTTCAGCATTAATAAAAAATCTAAAAAGCCGAAATACTAATACAATTTGATAAGCAGCGTTAATCACAAAAGCCCCATATAAACATTTGTGTTTATATGGGGCTTGCTTACTATTGCAATTGTTAATAAAGTAAAAACCGCACAAACATAAAGTTAATGGGGTCTTAAAATGTAACTCCGAAATAAACCCATTATTCTATAGAATTGAAACCATATCGTAATGGTTATGCGCAGTAGTGATTAATACTCTTTAGTAATGATGTGTCTTACATCTTTCGGTAGTGTTGTAAGTACTTCGGATAAAAATGTTGGATAAACCGTATGATTTTTCAAGTCATCAATTGCAATCCAATTCATATACTCTTTGCCATAAAGGCATTCACTATTACTGTTTAAGTTTTTATGTCCTTTTGATTTCATCAAAAAATAAAATGCAACTTCGTGACAATACTTATCTGCCGTTAAATTATCTCCCATAAAGAAATTTTCGTGTATAACAATCAATCTGTCTACTTCATATTTGATGCCAGTTTCTTCAAAAACTTCTCTAACAACAGCATCCTCAGCTTTTTCACCAATATGTACAGCACCGCCAACAGAGTAAAAGTAATTGGAAACATCATTACTTGCAACCAGAACGAGCTCATCTTCAATAATTATAGCTGCTGCTCGATACCTAAACCATAGGTTTTCACTTGAAAAGCCACAATCGACATTATAATTTAATTCCACAATTACACAACCTAATATATTAACAATCTTTATGTAATTATATCAAGAAATAAAAAAACCGTCAACCGTAAGATTGACGATTTTTGGCGGAGAAGAAGGGATTTGAACCCTTGCGCCAGTTACCCGACCTACTCCCTTAGCAGGGGAGCCTCTTCACCACTTGAGTACTTCTCCATCGTGAAATCTATATAAAAAAATTATTATAAAATTGGCGGAGGGGAAGGGATTCGAACCCTTGGTTCCTTTCGGAATCACTAGTTTTCAAGACTAGCTCCTTAAACCGCTCGGACACCCCTCCGAATGCCGCTGAGCGTTATTTTATCATAGAAGCAGTAGTTTGTCAATATGAAAATCGTAATTATTATCATAGTTTTCCCCATTATTTGGCATTATTCTTGACAAAGCTAATTGAATCAGATAGAATTATTTCATTACGCTCCAATTTAGCAAAAACATAAATAAAAATTAAGCGTATTCTGTTTACATAACTATAGTTTTTATTATTAAATTTAATATTAGCCCCCATAGTTAAATGGATATAACAGACCCCTCCTAAGGGTCAGTTACAGGTTCGATTCCTGTTGGGGGTGCCAACTTATTTAAGCTATTTTTAAAACAGCCGATTTTTCCTCTCCATAATACTGATGTTATAATCTTAAGTGATGTTCGCAATTGATATTATTATAACTATTTTAATTGGCATAAAAAGGAGAAATGATTGTGCAAATTAGAGAGCTGAGAAATAATAAAAACATAAGTATTCAAAAGTTATCTGAAGAAACTGGGCTTCACCGCCGAACACTGCAAGATATAGAAAAACGTGATGATTGTCTTGTTTCAAATGCAATTAAAATTGCAAAAGCTTTAGACGTAACGCTTGAAGAGCTATGCGAAGAACAAACCCTACCACGATAACTCAATTATTTTTCGGGAGTTATTTTTTAGTGCGGATTTTTGCTTATATTTATAATCAAAAACTAAAACTCGCAAAGTCTTAAATTAAAGACTTTGCGAGTTTTCATATATCTCTTTACAATTAGTCGTCTTGTAAGGCTTCGTATCCTTCTTCACCTGTACGAATTTTAACCACATTTTCAACATCATAGATAAATATTTTACCATCGCCGACTTTTCCTGTGTATAAAACCTTTCTTGCCGTTTGTACAACAAGATCAACAGGGATTTTGCAAACTACAGCTGTAACTGAAATTTTCGGCAGAAGTGTTGGTTCAATTTCAACACCACGGTAATACTCAGCACGGCCCTTTTGCATTCCATAGCCCAACACATTAGCTACTGTTATTCCTTTAACACCTATTTCATTAAGAGCTGCTTTTAATTCGTCGAATTTGCTCTGCCTTGTGATAATTTCGATCTTAGTCATCTTAACATCGGAGTAAACAGATTCTTTTGAAGCTCTTAGTTCAACAGGTACAGCATCCTCAACAGAAACAGGTTTTGTCTCGTTAGTGATGATTTCTTTAACAGACTTTTTCATATCCATATTAACTTGCTGAATTTCAATAAAGTTGCTTTCAAGTCCGTGTTGCTCAACATCCAAACCGTTAATTTCCTCAGATGCTGTTACTCTCAAACCAATGAGTTTATCTATAACTTTGAACACAATGAAAGAACTTAAACCAATCCACAAAACCAAAGCAAAAATGCCAAGGAATTGAACACCTAACATATGTAATCCACCGCCGTAAAACAGTCCGCCATTCTTCGCAAGGAATCCTGACATTATAAGTCCTACAGCACCTGATACTCCATGCACGGAAATTGCACCGACAGGATCATCAATACGGAGTTTTTTATCAATAAATTCAATACTTAAAACCATGATTACTGATGCAACTGAACCAATGAGTATTGCCGAAAGAGGCGAAACAACATCGCAGCAGCAGGTAATTGATACCAAACCTGCGAGTACACCGTTCATTGTCATTGAAATATCAGGTTTTTTGTAAAGTGCCCAAGTGAAAATCATGGCAACAATTGCAGCAGCGGTTGCTGATAGGTTTGTTGTTAACATTACATTTCCCATGGTATTTAAATCGGTTCCCGAAGCTGTAACTGAGCAGCTTCCGTTGAAACCAAACCATCCGAACCAAAGAATAAATACGCCAAGTGCGGCAAGCGTAAGGCTCTGTCCTGGAATTGCTCGAGCTTTTCCGCTTTTTGTGTATTTCCCAACACGAGGTCCGATGACAGCTGCACCAACAAAAGCAGCAATACCGCCAACCAAGTGAATGGCTGCGCCTCCTGCAAAATCATGGAAACCAAGCTGTTGAAGCCAACCATTACCCCATACCCAGTGAGCTGCAACTGGATAAATAATAGCTGAAATTGCAAGGCTTAAGAAACAGTATGATATAAACTTTGCTCTTTCGGCAATTGCTCCTGAAACAATTGAAGCAACAGCAACACAGAACACTGTTTGATAAATCATAAATACTGCTGACGGAACTTTCAATGAGTTACTACTTAGAAAGAAGAAATTTGGCATACCGATAATGCCGAAAAACGATTTGTTGTAAATCAGACTAAAACCAATAACAAAAAAAGCAATTGAACCCAGGCATATATCCATAATGATTTTCATAATGGCATTACCGGAGTTCTTAGGCTGTGTTAAACCTGCCTCAAGCATTGCAAATCCGCCATGCATAATAAAGACAAGAACAGTGCCTAAAACCAGAAAAATGGTATCTACTGAATTCACTTTTGTTCCCCCTATTAAATTATTTTCATAAAAACGCCCAGATAATTATAACATAACATTCTAGTTTTGCAAGCTTTTGCAAGTTGAATTTCAGTTTATAGCCTTAAGATTAGCATGAAATAACAAATTAGATTTTTTTTGCATGATATTTCAAAAATCGAATCAAATTTCCGGTTTTAATACTTATAATAATTTTATAAATTTAGCTTGATATTTAAAAATTAATGTAATATATTTATATTGAATTACAATTGATTATAATATAATTATTAAGGAGTTGATATCATGAAAGCATTGATTCTTTTTGGAACAAGAAATGGATTTACAGGCAAAACTGCAAAAGTAATTGAAGAAGTTTTGATAAACAAAGGTTATTCTGTTGATGTTTTTGAAAACAAAGTTTTAAAAAACAAAATAAAAGAACTTGATACTTACAATATCGTCATAGCAGGATCCTCAATTATGGCAGGTCTTTGGAAGCGTGGTGTTAAAAGCTTTTTAAAGAAAAACGGAAAAAACATTAAAAATCTTTATCTTTTTGCAACTGCAGCAGGTGTTTTAAATTCTGTAGATACAGGTACAAGAACAAAAGAAGAAGCAGTTAAAATCGCAACCGAAAGATATATAACTCCTCTAGTCAGTAAATATTCTCTAAAATTAAAAGGCAGCACAGTTTTAGGAGGGCAATTCGGAAAAGGCGATAAAATAAAATACAATAACTGGAATGAAAAAGATATCAGAGAGTTCGCTGAAAAAATTGATTAATTATTTTTCAATCATATTAAAAGGCCCGCAAGGATTTTACTCCTTGCGGGCTGCTTTCATTTTTAAATTATGCTGCTAATGCTGCTGCCTCGGCTTTTCTCTTCGTGTGCTTTACAACAGACAATATAATTGTTAGCGCTGTAAAGACTGCAAATACAGCAAAAAGTATTCCTGCATTTTGCCAGAAGACGCCGTAATCTCCGCCGCTGATTGTTTCTTTGAACAGTTTTACGGAATATGTCATAGGCATGAACGGATAAATCAAGTTGAAGAATTTAGGTACGGTTTCCATTGGGAAAGTTCCGCCGCATGATGTCAACTGCAAAATCAACAGTACAAGTGACAGAAATTTACCTGAATCTTTCAAGAAAACCATAAGGAATTGTACAATTGAAAGGAATACCATTGAAACCAGACAACATGATGCGAGGAATAATCCGAGATGATTCACATGCAGACCTAAACATAAAATAACTAAAATTGCAAGAACAATTGCTTGAGTAAATCCTATTAACAAATAAACAAATGTACGTTTAAGTTTACTGTCGGAATGACGTGAAAGCAACTTGAATTTCTCATCTGAATCAAGATAAATTCCGACAAAAATAATGATAGCTCCTACCCACAGTGAAAGTGACATAAAATACGGTGCAAAGGCAGTTCCGTAATTCGGAACAGGATTAATACTTTCGGTTTTTACTGTTACAGGTTCACTTGCATACTGAGGTAGACCATCTAAGCTCTTGACTTGCTGTGATGCGTCATTAACTGAAGAATCTACTTTACTTTTTGCAGTAGCTATTCCATCTTTAAGCTGATTTGCTCCGCTTGCAGCCTTTTGAGCTCCGCTGTTTAAAGATTCGGCACCACTTTTAATATCTTTTGAAGCATCCAATAACTGACTTGCTCCGCTTGCTGCTTTTTTGGTACCGCTATTTAAAGATTCAGCACCGCTGCTGATATTATTTGAAGCTGATAACAGTTGACCTGCTCCGCTGTTTAATGTAGAAAGTCCGGATGACAATGTTTTTGTGCCAGATAAAAGCTTAGATGAACCGCTTTTAGCACTCTCCAGACCGGTTTTAATAGATGAAATGGCTGCTTGAAGTTGTGTTAAATTATCGGTACCGCTTGCAATTTGAGAAATTCCGGTAGATATTGTTTGTGAAGCTTGCTTAAGGCTTGTTGTGGCAGCTGATAAAGTTTGAATATTTGTTTGATTTTCCGAGCTGGACATTTGTGTAATAAATGCAGAGAAATATGGATCATTCATCAATGACGGGTTTTTCTGTACATATTGCGTTAAAAATGTAGAAGTATCAGTAACGTTTTTAATTAAGGCACTGACTCCGTCAGGATAGGCAATTAAACTGTTGTTAAATTGAGTTGCACCAGCTGCCAATTGATCTGCTCCTTGTTTGAGCGTTGCTAGATCTTTTGTTGATGTCTCTAAGGCAGTTGCTCCAGTAAGTAAAGCATCAAGACCGCTGTCTAACGTACCTGCGCCTGATGAAAGGCTGTCTGCTCCGCTTTTTGCACTTGAAACTCCGCTTTTATATTCATTTAATTTTTCAGAGAATTTGCTTGTGCCGCTTGCCAAGTCAGAAGCGCCACCGCTTAATTGACTTGTTCCGCTTTTGTATTCACTGAGCTTTTGAGCAAACTCACTTGTTCCGTTAGCAAGTGTTGAAGCTCCGCCGCTTAATAGGTCGGCTCCGCTCTTAAGTGATGATGAACCATCTCCGAGTTGTGACAAACCACTTTGTAATTTAGTTAATTGATCAGGCACTTTCTTTAGCTTATTAGATAATTGTGTTGTTATTTCTTCATTGATTTTTGAACGAAGACTTAATTCAATTTTAACCATTGCTTTATCAAGAATCTGATAAGCAAGGAAATTTCTTTTCTCATTTGGCGAAAAAGTAAGTGTAGCAGTTTTTTTGCTCACATCTGTTGATGTAGCTACATCTGATGAGAAATTTGAAGGAATCATAATCGTTGCGTAATAATCGCTTCCCTTTGTTCCCTGCTCTGCTGTTTTTTGATCAGTGAACACAAATTTAAGGGAATTATCCTTTTTTAACTCATCACATAATTCTTGCCCCAAATTGCGTTTTACATCATTGATTACAGCACCTTTATCGTTGTTCACAACGGCAACCGGCAGTGTATTCAAAGTTGAATATGGATCCCAAAAAGCCCCTAAGTATAAGTAACTGTATAATAATGGCAGAATAACAACTCCCATTATTATTGCTATTTGAACTATCCTTTTCTTCGTCGATTTATTAGTCATTTAAAAACCTCCATAATCATAATACGTTATGAAGTATAGCACGTTAATTTAACCGTGTAATTAGACTTTAAAATTTGTCTGTATAAAAAAAAAACTAAAAAAAATAACTGTCAAAAATTTTGACAGCTGTAGTTTTTTGTCTATATCAAATTTCAAAAAAAGAATTTACTATAAAATAAAATTAATTAAAAAAATGTATGGTGGTGGAACGGTTGACGTTGGAACTGAAGTTGAAAAAAGCGATGCTGACAAAAGCAATCGAATTAATAGTTAAAAACGGGAAATCGCCGGAACGCTGTGCAAGAAGCTTAATTGAACTCGGCAAAAAAGCATATCCGAATACATTATCGAAAACAGAATTAAAGGTATTCAGTGATCAATTGACATCACTCTATAATAACAATGAAATCGACATGATTCAAAAGTTATTTTTTAGTACTTTTATTTCAGAAAATTAATTTTGATCAGCTTCATCTGAATGTAATTTTAGAGCAAACTGCCTTATGTAATAAGCCAAATTTTTTAAATGATATACAATGCTTTCAGGGGAGGCTGTCATTCCAGTTTTTGCCCACGAAACAATCATTCCAACGCTTCCGAAAGAGAAAAACTGAGAAAAGAAATTTACATCTTCTTCTGAAACAGCATTATTTTCATCAATATTTTTAATTATACTAATAAAAAGCTCTCTGGTGAATGACAATAAATAATTCTCAAATTCATTTTCGCCTGAAGATTTAAATGTGTTTTGATAAAAATATGATTCGCTTTTCATAACTGTGAGCAATTCGAGGATACGGTCGTTCCAATTATCATAAGTGAGATCCTGAGATAAAATCGCAATAGCTTCATTATAATAAATCCAGTTAATGAGGTCATATTTATCTTGAAAATGATAATAAAAGGTTTGACGATTAAGGCCACACTGATTTGTAATATCTTCAACAGTTATTCTATCAAAGCTTTTTCTTTTCATTAATTCTTTTAGGGCTGTCGATAAAGCCTTTTTTGTTATTATTGAATTCGACAAGGCATAACCCCCTTTAAAAATTCTTTTCAATTAGTATATACTCATTGTATGATTTTGTAAAGTCGAACATTCAAAAAGGTTTCCGCTACAAATTTGATTTTTGTAGCGGTTAATTTTTTAATTAATTTTTATAATACCTTTATTTACCTTTGTCATTAATATTCGAAATAAAGAATTTCGAATTTGACTTTTTGAAATAATACCATTATTCACTGCTTTGATTACACCGTTTATAGCTGAATTATAATCCTGCGGCATCATAATCATATCATCGCCAGCCTCTATTGCCTTAACAGCTGCATTTTCAGATGTATATTCATCAGCAATTGCCCCCATATTCATAGCGTCTGTTATAATTATACCGTTAAATTTCAGCTGATTTCTTAAAGTATCAGTTACAAAATATTTTGACAGTGAAGCGGGATTACCGCTTTTATCAACAGTAGGATTACATATATGTCCTACCAATACAAATTCGCAGTCATCACTGATTGCACGTTCAAAAGGTTTATACTCAATGCTGTTAAGATGCTTTAAATCATAATTGACACTTACATAGCCTAGATGCGAATCGCCGCTTGTTCCACCGTGTCCTGGAAAATGTTTTGGAGATGACATTATTTTGTTATCGTGAAGTCCTTTTTGAAATGCCGATACCATATTGCTTACAACATCAGGTGACGAGCCGAATGATCTGTCTCCGATAACTGTATTGTTCGGGTTTGTTAAAACATCGGCATCAGGAGCAAAATCTACGTTTATATCTAAGGATTTTAAAGCTCCACCAATATATTTTGCCGCATCATATGCCTTACTCGTATTGTTTGATGCACCTATAATTCCACATGCAGGAGTAAGTTTATATCCATCAAGTCCTGAAGAATTAAGTCGGCTGACTCTTCCCCCTTCTTCATCAATACCTATAAACGGTTTTAATAAGCTTGTATTATCAATAACATCTACAAAAGACTTTGTTTGATTTACAGTAGTTATATTCCCTGAAAAAAGAATATATCCGCCTGCTTGAGTATTATCAACATAATTTTTCACACCACCATACGGATTATAATAGCATGTTCCGTCAGGCTGTTTCAAATCGATAAAAAACATTTGCTCAATTTGCTGTTTAAGCGACATATTATTTATTAAATTATTTACATACATATCAGCTGTTATTTTTTGAGGCATTGTTGTTGCCTGTGAAGATAAATTTTGTGATGTTGAACTTGAGCTCTGAATTTCTGTTGACTTTGTTAAGTCCGTTTCTATCATGGTTGGAGTCTGGGAAACATTATCAGTTGGGTTTTCTGAGATTAATGAATTTTTCTCAGCATTACTGTTTGAAGCGCATGAAGATATGAAAAAAATTAAAACAAAAAATAATACCGTAAAAGAGACTTTACGTTTCACTAATTACACCTCCATATATTACACTATTAATTGACATTTGTGATTTTTAAGATTATACTAATTTAAAAATTCCAAAGGTTTGATAAAATGAAACAATGCGAATACTGTGCAAAAGAAATTTCATATCATGAACAATATTGTAATGAAGAATGCAAAGATAATGCATTAGATTTTTTTGATAAAATCGAAAGTAAAAATATTATTTTTTCAGTTTTTCAAATTGCTGGAATTATACTTATGATAATAGGTTTTATTACAGGTGTATTTCAAGCATTTTGGGGCACACTTATATCAGGTTGTGCAGCAATTCTTTTAGGAATTGTTTTTTATATTTTACCATTTGGAACACTAGAAATGATTAAAAAATTTAAAATTAAAAAAATGATAAAAATTACAAAATTAATCGCTTTAGGGTTTATTCTTTTTGGACTAATAGATATTGCTTTAGGGCAGTTTGTATTTTAATTTTTTTGAATAATTCTATTTTTCCTGCAAACAATATTAGAAGGCAAGACAATCTTATATTTTGGAGGAAAAATTATGCTTAATAAATTTGCTTTATCATTATTAATCATAGGCGGAATTAACTGGGGTTCAATCGGAATTTTCCAATTTGATATTATCGGATGGATCTTCGGAGGACAGAATGCTGTTGTAAGCAGAATTATATACACATTAGTTGGTCTTGTCGCTATCTGGTGTATTTCTCTTCTGTTTAAAGAAGACGATGTTAGAACAACCGACTATTCCAGAGGAACCGTCAGTTAAAATAACAGATTACAATAACCGCCTTGAAGTCGACTAAGATTTCAAGGCGGTTTTCGTTTACATTTAAATATTATGCTTTGTTTTCTTCAATAATTTTTTTCGTGTCTTTTGCAATAACCAATTCTTCGTTTGTCGGTATAACATAAACGGCTATCTTAGAATCAGGTGTAGAAATCAAGCCGCATTTTCCACGAATCATTTCAACGTTCTTCTCATCATCGAGTTTTACACCGAAACAAGCAAGTCTTTCGCAAATTGCTTTTCTGTGCTGGTCTTGATTTTCACCCAAACCTGCTGTGAATACGATAGCATCGCAACCGCCAAGAACAGCATAGTAGCTACCGATAAATTTCAAAATCTCGTAACGAAGCATTTTATGCGCGAGTTTTGCACGTTTATTTCCGCATAGGCATGCCTTTGTTACATCTCTGTCATCACTTGAAACGCCGGATATACCAAGTAAACCGGATTTTTTATTTAGCAATTCGTCCATCTGTGCAGGCGAAAACTGTTCTTTTTCAGCAATAAAAGTAACGACAGAAGGATCAAGCGTTCCTGTACGTGTTCCCATCATAAAACCATCAAGCGGAGTTAATCCCATGCTTGTATCAACAACTTTTCCGCCGTCAATTGCAGTAATTGATGATCCATTACCAAGATGACAAGTAATAATTTTTAAATCTTTAATATCTTTCCCCATTAACTCAGCGCAACGGTGGCTAACATAAAAATGGGATGTGCCGTGAAATCCATAACGGCGAATTTTATATTTTTCATAGTATTTATATGGAATCGGATACATGTAAGCTTCTGGCGGCATAGTTGAATGGAATGCTGTATCAAATACAGCAACTTCCGGGACATTTGGTCCAAACACTTCAAAGCATGCTCTCATAGCTTGGGCATGAGCTTTATTGTGAAGCGGTGCAAGCGGAATTAAGCTTTCAATTTTTTCGATAACTTCCTCATCAATCAAAACTGATTCCTTAAAAATAGCTCCGCCCTGAACAACTCTGTGTCCGATTGCGCTTACTTCGGATAAATCTTTAATTACGCCAAATTTTTCATCAATAAGCGCATCTCTCATAATCATAAAAGCTGCGTGATGATCAGGCATAGAAACAGTTTCCTCTTTTACTCTTCCGTCAAAAGTTTTGTGTTCAAAACAGCTTTCGTCAGAACCAATTCTTTCACAAATACCTTTTGCAAGAACAGATTCATCTGTCATGTTAATCAACTGATATTTCAGTGATGAACTACCTGCATTAATAACCAAAATTTTCATTTAACTTCCCCTAACTCTATTTCTCATCAATTATTTATGATAGTACAATTCTGAACTTTTTTCAACTGTTTTTAGAAATTAAAAAAGAATTAAAATATTAATTTGAAAAAAACACGTTATTGAATTATAATTATTAAAAACTCTTCGGAGATGATACGATGAATATATCAGCCGTAATTTGTGAATTCAATCCTTTTCACAAAGGGCACGAATATTTACTGCAAAAAATGAGAAATGAAGGCGTAAGCCATATAATTGCAATTATGAGCGGTGATTTTACTCAGCGTGGCGACTGTGCTGCTATGAATAAGTTTGCTCGTGCAAAAGCCGCTGTATTGTGCGGGGCTGATTTAGTAATTGAACTTCCGACAGTTTGGGCAATGTCTGGTGCGGAAACTTTTGCAAGAGGCGGAGTGCAAATTGCTAATTCTCTTAATTGTGTAGATTCTCTGTTTTTCGGAAGTGAATGCGGAGATGAAAATCAATTAATAAAAATTTCTAATTTTATTCTAGAAGAAAACGAAAAAATAAAAGAAAAAATAAAAACAGGAAATTATTATGCCAGAGCTGTTACGGAATCAGTAAGAGAAACTCTAGGAGATGAATACGCCGATATACTTATGTCACCTAACAACACACTTGGCATTGAATATATTAATGCCCTGAAAAAAACAGAAAGTAAAATAACACCAAAAACAATAAAGCGTTTCGGTGCCGAGCATAACAGTGATTCAGCTGTATATGGAATTGCTTCCGCTTCAATGATACGCAATCTGATAAATGAAAATTTAGATAACGTTAAAAATTATTTGCCCGATGCTTGTTTTGAAGTCTTAATGGAAGAAATTTCGTTAAAAAGAGCATCTGCCGATATTTCAAATATCGAACGTGCGATATTGGGAAAACTCAGAACGATGAACAAAGAAGAACTTTCCTATATTGCAGGAGTAAACGAAGGGCTTGAAAACCGCATTTTTGATGCAATCAAAACAGAAACATCGCTCAATTTAACTATTGAAAAAATAAAAACTAAGCGGTATATTCATGCAAGAATAAGACGAATTCTGCTTTCTGCATTTTTGGGGATTACACGTGATTTTTCTGAAGGCTCCGTTCCCTATTTAAGAATTCTCGCATTTAACGAAAAAGGAACGGAATTAATGAAAATCATCAAGAAAAACAGCAATTTGCCGATGATTACAAAACCTTCGTGTGAAATACAAAAGCTTGATTCATACGGCAAATCAATTTTCAATATTAACTTAATTGCAAGCGATTTATATCAATTGTCTACTCCTGATATACAGCCGTGCGGACTTGATTTTTCAATCGGGACAATAAAACTTTAATTTATTCTGGTTTAACTTTTGTTATGAGAAGTAAACTTCCAGCCTCGACGAAATATCCGCCTTGAACCCTAATTTCAGATACTATTGCATCACGATGTGCAAGAACTTTATATTCATTTTCAGGTGTACCTAAAATCAGAAGAATATCACCTTTTTTAACTGCTTGTCCTGCAGTTACGAAAACCGATAATATTTTTCCTCGTAACGGAGAAAGTACATTTTCCCATTTATAATCAACTGCCATCTCAGGCACAGATGGTCCTGTCGGTCTTGGCGCCCTTGCTCCAATTTCATTCGGTATTGGCTTTTCAGCGTTCAAGAACAAAATGTCATTCTCATTTTGTTCTTGTTCGGATTTTTCATATCCGAACTGTGTTTCTTCAGGAATTTTAACAGGCTCTTCTGGAATTTGTGGCATTTCAGGAATTGAACCTTCAGGAATTGCCGTTCCAGGAAACGATGCATCAGGAATTTGTGATACATTTGGAACATCTGGGACTTGTACAATCGGTTCGCTTTCAATTTCTTCAACTTGAACATTATAAAC
>JAUZPX010000209.1 GCA_030705695.1 Bacillota bacterium | reverse complement strand
TAAAGCTTGTACCTATCACCACTTTCTAACCCAAAATCAAGGAGTGTACTATGGCAACACTACAATTAGGCCATTGCAATACCAGGGTTTATCGTACTACCGACGCCGGTAAGCCCCCGATCGTTTTCTTACATGGCTGGACGGGAGCTAATTACAATTGGAAAGACCAGCGCAGCTTTTTCCGGGCCAGTCACAACATAATAACCCTAGATTTTCGCGGACATGGCCATTCGAGCAAACAACATGGACTGACCTTAGAAATGTTGGCGCAGGATATCCAAAAACTGCTCATTGAGCTTAATTTACGCGATGTTGTAATGGTAGGCCACTCAATGGGCGCACTCGTCATGTTTGAATACATAAAGCAATTTGGCCAGGGTTTACTCAGTAAAATCTGCATAATTGATCAAAGCCCCCGCCTGCTGACAGACAGCGAATGGAAACTAGGCATATACGGTAATTTTGATACAGCAACTAATGACCGTTTTACGACCGGCCTACAAGCAAACTTCCATTCTACAATGCTTAGCTTTGATCGCAACGGCCTGCGCGACGATCTTTTGCAGTTGGCCCAAAGCTATCAAGGTCCGTACTTTTTCCCTGATTGGCTTATTCCCGATGTTATGACTGACCTTTGGCAAAGTATAATTAACTGCGATTACCGTGAGGTTTTGCCGCTTATTGACCTGCCGACACTGCTGGCCTACGGCGCACACAGCCAGTTTTATCCGAACGAGACCGCACAATACATGCAAAAAACCTTAAAAAATTCGCACCTCGAGGTTTTCCTGCGTTCCCGCCATTCTCCGCAAATGGAGGAGCCTGAACTATTCAATCAAACCCTTAATAGCTTCTTAAGCTCTGAATAATAACGAGCCATTATTTTAAAAAATCCGTCAATTTCGTAAATTTACCTGACTATTTACTTCCAGAAAAATTTCTGTTAATATACACGGGTAGCATTTGTGCATAAGGGGTGAAAACATGGAGAAAATGACGCTTTTAAAGCAAATCAGCAATCTTGCTTCGATCATTCATAGCGATAATGTTGAACAATACGACCTGGAAGCAGGCACTTTAAAAGAATTAATGGCTAAATTAGAAGAACTCACTACTCGTTATCTCGCATTATATTGCTAAATATGACCAATACTAATAACGCCGCTTATAGCGGCGTTAAGGCTGTTTAAAAAGCCCAATCTGTTGTATTGTTACGGCATACTGTCGAGTGTTGCCGTTTCAACCATCTTGGACTTTTTGAACAGCCTGTTTTAAATTAAGTATAGCTATGACGCTGCTTCAAGGTTGGGAACGACGGCACTTTTCTAAGTTTATAATCCCCACTCTGCCGTCATTTTCAAACTGCTGACCAAAGCCCCGATAAATGGTTTTAATGCGGGATTGATCTCATAACATACCTCAGTGCCCTTGCGCTTGCCGGTTATTATCTGCTTTGCCTTAAGAACCCCAAGGTGCTGAGAAACCGTTGATTGCGGAATGGAAAGGCATGTCTGCATTTTGGTTACATTACATAAGGGCTGGTTGAGTAGATTGCTTACGATGCACAATCTGACTGGATGCCCAAGCGCCTTCAAAATTTCGGCAGCATCATTGTACTGGGTAAACTCCATATCGTCACCTCAAATCGGATACTAAGTTTGATAGTATTTTATCCTATTCCAGCCGCCTGGTAAACAAAATTATCAGGCATAGCAAATATATTTTAAAAAATAATTAAAACTAGATAGGTAAACCAATTGACTATATCGTATTATTGCAATATAATGAAAATAAAAAGGAGTGTTGAACATGGCTGAAACAATTAAAAATATCACCGATGTAAAAGAAATTACTGAGGCTTCAGCTATAGTAGATTTCTGGGCACCCTGGTG
>JAUZPX010000208.1 GCA_030705695.1 Bacillota bacterium | reverse complement strand
TCGTAGATAAATAACTCAGGAAGCGGTAACGTTGTCATTTCCGGCGCTGATGATGCATTTGCCGGTTGTATCAGTACAGGCATAAGGCCAACGATCATTGCAAAAGACAAAATCATTGCTAGAAGCTTTTTGCGAATTTTTTTAGGCATTACGAATCCCCCTAATAATATCACTATGCACGGCTAACATTCCTATTATTTATTGTACGACTTATTACGACTTGGGTCAATATGTAAATATAATCAGACATTGACAGGCAGCCCCGGCTATGCAGCCTTAGCAAAACTATGGGATTTAATCAAGAGCCAGAATTATTTCCTAGTTTTACTGCCAAATTGTATACCTTTTCAATATATTTATTACTTGCTCTATCCCTTCAGTTGCGCTTATAGGAGCTTTTCGCTAATATCCATTTTTTTCTCCTTCTTTTTATAAAAAAAGCTGCCGCTTGTTCGTAAAGCGACAGCTTTTTCTGTGGAATATCTATCTTTCAATATGGTATTCCGTGTTTTTTCCTTTTCCCTTGCACAAGTAATTTCATATCGCACATTTGCCGCAGAAGTCTCCCCGTGGTTTGTTCACAATTTAAAAGTGTATTAACATTTCGGCGAGTAATACCTTTTCCTTTATACCTTTTCTGCATCAGGACTGTCATTGATTCTCTCTGTATCGACGGTCATAGTGTAATTTAAATTGGGAAGAATGATCTTGAAAGCGTTATCTATTGCTTCTATATTTGGCTTTTTATAAGCGTCCACGATTTTCCTCATATGGGCCGTGGCAATTGCACGGCCAAAACTGACTATTATGCCTTGAACCGATTGATTCCAGCAACGCTACGTAGCCGTAAACTTAATTACATCCAAGATCAAAAAAATCGTTCCACTTGGGGAAATGGACAGTTACTTTTGTGCTATGGCCATAATCCGACTCCGCAGAAATAAAATGTCCGAGTTTTCGGGCCAGCTTTTGACTTAAATACAGCCCGATTCCTGTTGATGTGTTGTATTTGCGCCCATTTGCTCCGGTAAAGTTCTTTTCAAAGATGCGCCCGATGTCCTCTTGCTTGATCCCAACACCGGAATCTTCAATAATCAAAGTGCATTCCTTTTCCGTGCGGCTTGCGTAAATTTTTATTTCTCCACCCAAAGGCGAATATTTGACAGCGTTATCCAATAACTGCTTAAAGATAAAGCCAAGCCATTTTTCATCGGTATCGACCTCAAGATTAAGATTATCTATTCTGATTTTGAGGTTCTTGTTAGTAATGTTCGGGTACTCTGTTTTTATACAATTTTTAATAACATTTTCAAGGCTGATGCTGCTTATAATATAGTCCTTAGCAAAGTCTCTGGCTCTTGAATAAAACAATGTCATCTGGACGAAATCTTCAATTTTATTGATTTCATCCTCAATACTGAAAAGTGCTTTTTCGGAGGGATTATTGAGACTGTTTTCAATAATTAGTTTTGAAGCCGCGATTGGCGTCTTTATTTCGTGTACCCATGTCGTTACAAATTCCAGGTCTTCGGCGCTCTTCAAATGATATTCGGACAGTTCTTCGTTTGCATTTTGATAAAGCTTTTGCATTAGCTCCTGACAGGTGCGCTGTTCCGCGTTCATCGGTTCCGGGAGGGAATTAACCCAATCCAGCCTTTGAGCATTTGACGCTTCTTTCAATTTGCCGTAATAATTTCGTTTCATTATAAAGTCAAGTGTCAGATAAACGGTAAAAAGAAACATAGATACGTAGACGACATACAGCCCGTTTGATTTACTCAGCGGGGTTGATCCACTCATGTAAATTACGGCTCCGGTAAACAACGATACCGCTGAGTATAAAATAATAATAAACTTTCTGTCCACCAGATATTCCGATAGCTTCATACGATATATCCCAGAT
>JAUZPX010000207.1 GCA_030705695.1 Bacillota bacterium | reverse complement strand
CTCCATGGGGCAGCGCACTCCCTTTGGTACATAAACAAATGAACCATCCGTAAATACGGCAGAATTTAAACTCGCATAAAAATTATCACGATACGGCACAACCGAGCCTAAATATTTTTCAACTAGTGCGGGATGGTTTTGCACAGCTTCAGAAAACGAACAAAAAATAACACCGGCGTCGCGCAGGCGTGCTTTAAATGTGGTGGCTACCGACACGCTATCAAATACAGCGTCCACGGCAACACCAGCCAATATTTTTTGTTCGTGCAATGGAATGCCTAGCTTGCGATACGTTTCCAGTAATTTAGGATCAATTTCATCTAAACTTTTTACCCCATTCTGCATCGATTTGGGTGCCGAATAATAAATTATTTTTTGGTAATCTATTGCTGGATAGTGTACGTGTGCCCATTGTGGTGTGCGCATGGTTAACCAATGCGCATACGCACGTAAACGCCAAGCTAACATGAACTCGGGTTCATTTTTCTTTTTAGAGATCAAGCGAATTACATCTTCATTAAGCCCAGCCGGCACAGTATCCGTAGCAATATCGGTCACAAAGCCATGTTGATAGGCTTTATCGATTACGCTCTTAATATCTTTATTTTCTGACATGCTACTTACTCACAATGACTTAATTAGCCAGTTTGCTAATTCCTAGCATGGGGGAAGGTATAGCGCTACATCCATAGGGAAACAAAAGAAAGTCTTTATATAGTACTCATTTAGCATCAGTTGTAGCAAGCTTTTTCAGCTATACCTCAACAACTATGACTGCTCAGGCTTTTTATCCAGAGCAATTAGAATACGCGCCCTCACCTTGTTAATAAGTGGGTTAAAGGTGGCGTCGTAGATAATGTTAATTTGTTTTAAGGCGAGTTCTGGTTTGTTTTGCGCCAGTAAAACTCTAGCAAGACGAATTCTGCTGATCTGTTTTAATCCCACATCCTGAGTGTGCTGGATAACCCAAGTAAGATTATTCATTGCCGCATCGAAATTACCTTGTTGGATGGCTGCTTTAGCCTGTAGTAATGCGCTTAAGTGCCCATAAGCGTTGTTCGGCATTTTTTTATCGTAGTCAATAGGTTGCTTGCTTTTTATGCTTGCTAGTAATTGCTCGTATAGAATGGAGGTGTTTTCCGTTTGTTTATCTTTGTATTCCTGCCAAAAATACAAGCCCAGTAATGTCACTGAAAGCACCGTAACACTGACTATCAGTAGTTTACCGTATTTTTTAAACCAGCATTTGATTAGGTTAAGTTGTTCATCATCTGTTAGGTAAAGACTCATTGCGTTTCTCCTTTAATTTTTTAAACGCACAATCAGCTCAGCCAATGACAGTGTTTCTTGCTGTCGGTCTTCGCGCAAGTATTTTATTGAGATAGTATTTTTTGCAAGCTCATCGTCACCCAAAATCAACGCCCAGGTCGCTCCGCTCTTATCAGCGTGCTTGAATTGGTTTTTAAAACTACCGCCACCACAATGCGTCACCACGTGCAGTTTAGGTAATTGGCTGCGCAATTGTTCAGCGATTAATAAACCTTGTTGGGATGCGTTATCGCCTACTGTAATAAAATAGGCTGACGGTACATTGAGAGAAGGTAGCTGTTGATTGTTCTCTAGTAAAGCCATTAAACGTTCGACACCTATGGCAAACCCCATTGCGGGTATTGCTTTGCCTGCATTGAATTGGGCAATTAATCCGTTGTAGCGACCACCCGCGCAGACTGTACCTTGCGCGCCCAATTGGTCAGTGACCCATTCAAACACACTTAGATCATAGTAATCTAAGCCACGTACTAGGCGTGGATTAATTTGATAAGCTATTTGTGCTTTGTCCAGTAAACTACACAAGCCGGCAAAATGTTGCTGTGATGCTGTATCTAAATAGTCGAGTAAAGAGGGTGCT
>JAUZPX010000206.1 GCA_030705695.1 Bacillota bacterium | reverse complement strand
TGAGAAAGGGAAGCAGAATTCTCAACATTTCGTCTGCGGCGTCCTTTCAGCCTTTACCCTATATTAATTTGTATGCTGCTTCAAAAGCATTTGAAAGAGTCTATTCCAGAGCGCTTAACATAGAATTAAAGGGAACCGGAATTACATCAACAGCGGTTTGCCCAAGCTGGGTTGATACGGATTTGTTGACGAAAGAACATAACGGGGAAAAAATCAAATTCCCGGGGCTAGTATCACCGAGTCGGGTGGCAATAGCAGCGTTGAGGGATGCCAAGAGAGGGAAAGATATGTCGGTCTGTACGCTGTACGTAAAATGCATGCATGCAATGACAAAGCTGTCTCCCCAAAAAATGACGATGAATACGTGGGTTCGAAGCGTAAAAAAATACATCGCTTAGAGATAGAGAGAATAAAGAAACCCAAAGTACGGCCTCTAAGCGATACGCCGCGCACATAGTTCGCAAAAAATCCCGCAAACCTTGTGTTTGCGGGATTTTTACGTATAAAGACGATGAAATACATCTGTATTGCTCATTTGAAATTCAAGCTTGAAGTTTATTTCCAATAACTATATAATATTATTGTTCCAATAAAAAATCCGCAAACCCTATTCTTTTCAGCGAAATTGTAATTACCGATAAAATCACAAGGAGGCGGGAAAATGTCGATGAGAACGAAAATGAAACCTTTAAAAAAGGTGATAATTTCAGCGGCCGCTATTTTATTGATTGGAATACTTGCACTTATTGTTGTCTTTTTCGACGTATTCAGAACAGCAGCATCCATAACTAAAATTAATACGGGTCCTTCTTACGAGATGAATTATTACGGCGGTTATGCTTTGAATCAATACCTAAAGCAAGGAGCGGGCAGTGCGGATGAGCTAAGAAGCTTCCTTGTTGACAATCTTGCAAAAGGAGCAAGTGATTTTGCAATTGGTAAGCATGGCTGTTCGGCGTTCTTTGCCAAAACGCCGGATGGCGATTTGATACTCGCACGGAACCTGGATACCCCTATCGGAGAAGGGTGCGTATTGAAAACTGATAATACAGAGGGCAGCAGAATATTGGCAGTGTCAAACCTTGCATGGATATTTGATAAACAAAAAGAAATTGTTACTCTTGCAGATAAAGGCAACGTTCTTGCCGCGCCCTATGTAATCACAGACGGAATGAATGAATACGGATTGGCGGTTGCGTACTTTATGGCAGCTGGCTCAGAATACAGTAGCGATAAGGACAAAGTAACAATCTGTGATCATGCGTCTCTTGCAGCGCTGCTGAATAAAGCCAAAACGGTAGACGAGGCCGTTTCGTTACTTTCAAAATATAATTTGGGAATAGGCAACTTCGATCCATTACAGTTTATGATTTGCGATGCAGCCGGAAAATCTGCGGTTATTGAGTTTGTAGACGGTAAAATGCAAGTGATAAACATGGATGGCAACTATCAGATTTGCACGAATTTTATTTTGTATAACAATCCGTCCCTGACTGGATTTGGAAGTGACCGCTATAAAAATTATGATGCAGTTTTATCAAAAAGCGGGGGCGTTATTTCGACGGAAGATGCATTAAAATTGCTGCAGAAAAACACCATACCAGGGGATGAACAATGGTCTGTGGTATATAACCTGACGAAAAAGACACTAAGCGCAACCTTTTACGGATATTATGATGATGTTCATACATACTCTTTAAAGTGAAAAAACGATGGATATTCATAGTATTAAGTGTTTCAAGGTTGTAAAGAAATTGAGAATAATTGGTTTTTCTAAAATGATTGTTATCAGACGGCTTCCGGATTTTCCGGAGGCCGTTTTTTATCGGTCAGAACAGATTGCTTCAGCAGCCTAAAATCTATATCGCGTGTATACAACTTGTGATAGATCGTGGAAAACGCAAAATTGATAGAGTTTCTAGTAAGCTTAGTTGCCCACATAAAT
>JAUZPX010000205.1 GCA_030705695.1 Bacillota bacterium | reverse complement strand
TTACGAAAGTATCTCTCAAATAAAATTACGGGTCGTTGTTTCTTGTCTTGTCACGATCTTCTCTTTTTTATTCATTAACTTCCGTTAACTCATACCAAAAAGAAAACCGCTCCGTGTTGTTTAATTTTCAAGGTCCTTTGTCACACTTCTCGACATCAAATAAATCACATTTTTGGAATAAAAAGGCGATTTACATGTGAAGAGCGGCGTATTTAGAATTATATCGTATCTAGTCCTCAAAGTCAAGCATAAATTTTGTTTTATTTCTACTTTTTTAATGATAAAATGAAACAAAAAGCAATTTGCTGGATTATTCGACAACTTTTGCAGCACCAGAAAAGTCAACAATTCCATTATATGGATAAAATATTACTCCTGTTACATTTTTTACAGAAGCAAAATATCTATCTTCTAAATAAAAAGGATAAAGAATCGCATGGTCATTTAAATAGTGCTCTGCTTGCAAATCATACGACAAACCGTCTTCACCTGAACTTTGCTCTGCACTGGTGACATATCCGTCGTAATCGGAATTTTTTAAGCTGATAAAATTATTAGTGTTACCGGTTGTAAACTGTTTTAGAAATTCGACAGGAGAATTGCTTTCCGGCTGAATCGGGGCAATGGCAATTTGAAAATTATGATTTTGCAGGCTATTTTCAAGGTCATCTCTAGACACAGTATTCTTATTTAAGAAAAGTCCTAGCGACTGATTCCAAGTTTGGATTAAATTCGAGGCAATTTTCTGCGATTCAGGGTCATTAAGACATAAAACGGTTAAACTCGGAGCACTTTTCATATTTAACTGCGACAAACCGTTATTTAGCAAGCTAACGGAATTATTAATAGGCTTCATTAATAAATTTTTTCCTGCAAGCTTACGATAAGAAGTATCGCCAAGCATTACCGAATCAGGAATCAAATCATTTTGGATTTTGCAGTTTTGAGGCAAAGATGCCAAAGTATATTGCCTATTTATAGAACCGATAAGACTTTTTCGAACGTTTTCATTTGTTAACGGTAAAGCCGACAAATTAAAGCTCAAAGCCCAAACAGTATCGGAAAACGATGTTAAATTATAACCGTTCTTTTTTGCATTTTGAAGAGAACCTGACGGCAAAAACGATGCGTCAATCTTTCCGCTGCTCATTTCTCCAATAACATCGGAAACAGTTCCTCCAATAGTCAGATTTACTCCGCCTGAAACAGCGGCATGATTTCCATGATAATGATCGTTTGCTCTAAGTGTTAGATACTCTCCATGAGCCCAACCATAATTGTCTCTGAATTTAAAAGGTCCATTCGATAGTATTTGGCTATCATCACAACCATACTGACCGTTTGTCCCGTTGAAAAACTTCTGGTTACAAGGCATTGCAACTGCACTGGCAAGCGTTCTGAAAAAGTTATCATCAGAATAGCTTAAATGAATCTTTAAATGAGTTGAATCAATAACATCTATACCCAAAGTGCTTGGATCTGCTTGTCCGGCACTGATTTCTTTAGCATTTTCTATGGCAAAAAGCTCTGAAGCAGCGGGAGATGCCGTATTTTTGCTAACCGCACGGCGAAATGCAAATGCAAAATCATTAGCGGTAACAGAAGATCCGTCAGTCCATTGAGCATCGCTTCTTAATGTAAACGAATATATTGTATAATTATCGGAAACTGTCCAGTCCGTTGCAACTCCCGGTGTTGGCTGACCTTTATCATTTAAACGAACAAGTCCCTCAAAGAGATTCATTACTACGAGCCTTGCAGAATCATCATCTGCCACCTGTGGATCGAGTGTTTTTGGTTCTGATGTTAAATTATATTCAATTATTTGTGCAGATGTCTTATTCTTGCTGCTATGACATGATGTAAGCAAAAAAAGCAGACAGACGCACAAAAATACGGAAATTACTTTTTTCATTGGCTCACCTGTTATAATAATTGGGAATTAATTCTATC
>JAUZPX010000204.1 GCA_030705695.1 Bacillota bacterium | reverse complement strand
GGGCGAGATTGACCGCCAGCACATCCTGCCGTTCGGTACGACCGAGGAAGTTAAAAAGGCCGTCAACCGTGTTGCAACTGCCGTGATTAAGAAAAACGGCAAACGCACCGGCGCATTCGCCCAGTGCGAATGGAACGCCTTCGACCCGTATCAAAACATTTTAACGGTGTTCGAGGAATGGGACAAACAGTAGCGTGTAGAACCCGCGGGTCAAACGCGTCGAAAAATCTGCTGACCGCAATCTTGATAGCGCGCGTTTCCAATCTCGGATGACTTGTTATAATAAAAGGCGTACCGTTTAGTGCGCCTTTTATCGTCCTGCGAAAACCAAAGGACCGTAAATTTAATTTTACCCCTTGAATTTACTTGTAAAATATGGTATAAATAGATCATACCATTAACTGCCATCCGATAAATAACGAAAGGGCGATATGATGAAAGTTTCATTTTTCAAAGATGAATCATATTTTTATTCCCCTTCAACGCGCATATCTTATTTTTGGAAAAATGCCGAGCAGGTAAAAACGAATAAAAAATCCGACAAAGCCCGAAAAATGCGTCCTTCGTTATTTGATTGGATATTGGGCAGTTGTTGTTTTATTTGTGCATTTATTTTATTACTCCTTCAAAAGAATTTTTGGGTTTTCATTTTAATGCCTTTTATCGTTTTCCCGCTTCATGAATTTTGCCATATTCTTTATGCACTGATTATAAAGAAAAAGGTAATCGGTATTTGCTTTTTACCTTATAATTGCGAGTTTACATTATTTAAACCGAGCGCATATGTAAAATTCGATTTTAATTATGTTAAGAAAATTCAATTATTAATGCTCAGCATATTTCCCCTCATACTTCTTACGATATTGCCGTATCTTTTTTCAATTTTAATTTTTTCACTTCGGCCCTATTTATTGGGTTTCGCAGTACTTAACTTTATTTATTCGATATATGATATATATGATTCGCACCATATATTACGAATGCCGAAAAATGCAACTTTCTTCTTTGAGTGCGGCTGGCTTATGCCTACAAACAATCAACCCATATCTATACATAGAATAAGAAAGATCAGTGATGAAGATAAATTACTGCATGAGCAATGGTTATTTGCAAATCATCAATTGACTAAGGTGGAAGAGCCGGAAATCGATGAATCGGTGAAGAGATTTGAAGGTGAATTCCAAGCGCAATTCGGAGCGAGTTGTCATATCTAAAATAGATTTGAGCTCATAAATCAATCAAAATAAAACGATAGGCGCACCGTTGGTGTGCCTATCGCATTTCATGAATTATTATTTACTTCCCGAATGCGACTTTTTCAATCTCGAATGCGATTTGAAGTTCCTCGTTGGTCGGGATGATGTACACCGGAATTTTGGCGTCCGGCGCGGAGATATTGGCTTCTTTGCCGTTCATCTTTTCGTTCAAAATCGGATCAATCTTGATGCCGAACCGCTCCAAGCCCGCGCATGCGCCCGCGCGCAGCATTGGGGAGCGTTCGCCGATTCCCGCAGTGAAGACAACTGCATCCAGACCGCCCATTTCAAACGCATAAGAGCCGATCAGCTTCTTGACATGGTACCGTTGAATATCGTTGGCGAGTTTTGCGCGTTCATTACCGGCTAATTCGGCTTCTTCGAGCTCGCGGCTGTCGCTGCTGATGCCCGAAACGCCTTGCAAACCGCTCTTTTTGTTGACCAGCGTGTTCAGGTCGGCCACCGACATTTTTTCTTTCTGGGCGATATAAAACAGCGCTAACGGGTCAATCATACCGCAGCGGGTGCCCATCAGAATGCCGTCGCAGGTACCGAAGCCCATCGAGATGTCCACGGATTTGCCGCCGTCGACCGCACAGATCGAAGCGCCGTTGCCGATGTGGCAGGTGACGATCTTGGTGTCCTTGGGGTCTTTGCCGAGCAGCTGTGCCGCACGGTTCGCGACATATTGATGCGAAATGCCGTGGAAACCCATCTT
>JAUZPX010000203.1 GCA_030705695.1 Bacillota bacterium | reverse complement strand
TTGAATATAAATAAGTTAAATTCAAAAAGGGGACGGACCCCATTTTCCTCAAATTAATGTGAGTCCTCAATACTAAAATTAAATGTGGCTCACATATAACTAAATGCACCTTATTGATATTTAGTTTTTTGTCAAGACAAGAATAATACTGTTAGCATTTAACCAACAAAAAGTGCAGCCCGGAAATTTAAAAAATCAATGGATAATACTAACTCAAAGCCATTTGTAATTCTTCTCTTGAAATATTGAATTTATCCATTGTTTTAATAATGTTTTTCAGTTTTGAAACTTTCATGTATTCTGTTTGATCCTGAGCATACTCATAACAATATGGTTTCCCTTCAGTAAGCATTTTATAAATAATGACTGCTATTTTTCTTGCAGTTGCTCCAATTGCCACCGTTCTGCCATTGCGATAAGCCATATGTCTGAAGAAATCACCTAACTTACTTTTACTGTTACCAGTTGAGTTAGCAGCATCCCGGATAACCTTTGCCAATGGGTTTGTTTTTTTCCGTGTATGTGAAGAGATTTCCTTGCCTCCGGTAACCTTGCGATTTGGGGCAAACCCAAGCCACGATGCAAAATGTTTGGCTGTTGGAAACTTAGACATGTCAAGACCTGTTTCAGACGCCAACGTTAAAATAGTGTTAGAGCCAACGCCATTTATGTCAAGCAATTCAATACCGCCAGTGAGCCGATGTACATATTTGCCAATATTAAATGTAGGATCGTTTGTTCCTCTAACCTTATTTTTAGGTCTCTTGTATCCATCATTAGGCGGCAAATTGGTAACGTGTTCCTTTAACCATGCCTCTATTTGCTTGTCAGCTTCTTCGATCTTTTGCCAATAGAAGTTGTAAAGTTGAAAACATTGGTCAAGCTCGAAAAGATATTCCTTTCTAATATCGCCTGTAAGCGCTTTTTCAATATCTTCTCTCGATGCTTTGACCCTGAGACTGACAAGACTGGAAAGAATTTTGGGATCACGTTCTCCTTGAAGAATTGCCCGAATCACTTTTAAACCAGACTCTCCGGTAATGTTACGCAAAACACCATGGAGCTGGATGTTCATCAAGACCAATACTTTATTCATTTTGGAAATTAAGTGACTTGCATCCGTGATCATGTTTTTACGATGGCGCGTATATGTTCGAAGCTCATGGGTTAAGGCATCAGGCTGAAAGCTGTTTGAAAGCAAACCTATACTGTGCAACAGTTGAAGCCATCTGCTGTCCACAACATCGGTTTTGTGTCCCTTAACGTTTTTTAGATGTGCTGCATTTACCAGAAATACTTCGAATCCGTAATCCAATAAGAGCAGATATATTGGCCTCCAATAAAAACCGGTTGATTCGATGGCTACAGTCTTCACTCCATAGCTCTTTAAATGTTGTGCAATAGCATGCAAGTCACTGGTAAATACGCCAAACTCTTTTACGTTGTCCTGTGCTACACAAACAAAATGACTCCGACTCCCTAAATCTATCCCGGCTGCATGGGGATTGACTGTTGGCATCGTAATCATTTTGTCGTTTGATTTGTTTGCTCTTGCTTTTTTCAAGCTTGTTGTTTTCATTTGCATTGTCGTTTTAATTTACCCTTTGGCAGGATGTTTAAAACCATACAAACTCACATGCGGGATAAGGATAGACAAAAAATTACTACCTTTCACCAATAATATTTACATTACATCCTGCGTCCAAGCTGACCCACGGACTTAATAGCACCATACTACCTGCGGACTTCTTCCTGGGTATTCTTTTGTTATAAACAAATATTTTACGATTTCCTACTCAGGCTGACCCCATTAATCTGGCAAGCCTCCATCACAAGGTGCTTAGAAATTGTAAATGACTTTGCCTCTTGCATTAATTCCTCCCATTTTAGTGGTTGATTGATTCAATTGGCTGAATAATTTGATTGCTTCGCTCCACACCCATTACCGGTGCTTCTTCACTACTACCAATCAATCCGCCCCTGTGCCTTGCATCGGTACTCTC
>JAUZPX010000202.1 GCA_030705695.1 Bacillota bacterium | reverse complement strand
GTAATGTAGTTTACGCCGCAGGTAGCACCGGCCGGAGCATTCAGCAGAGCAGGATCAAGAGCCATCTTCCAAGAATATATGAAAGTATCAGCATTGATCGGGTCTCCGTTTGACCATTTGGCGTTCGGGTCGATCTTGATTGTCCATGTTAAGCCGTCTGCGCTCACGGTAGGCTCTCCAGCCGCTAAATCGGGAGCAAGAGTTGCTTTGGAACCGTCGCTCGATGGAACCCAACGGTAAAGGTTGCCCTGAACCAGATCTATTACGTTTGTATCGACCTGTTCGGTAACATGGGCGTTCATTGTGGTCGGGGCGCTAGTAAGCGGATAGTTAAGTACCTTGTTGCCTATCTGCCCCCCCGAAGTCTGGGACGTATTGCCTGTGGTCTTGCATGCCGTAAAAATGGTCGCTATTGCTAAAAAGCATGCAATTACCGCAGTCACTCTCCTTTTGCTTTTCATTTTAAGCCTCCTATTTATTATATCCAAAATACATTCAGTATTCTGAATCCCACCTCATTTGGCTATCCTAAGCCGTTTATTTATAATAATGCAAAAACCATTGAAATCGCCAAAAATGCAAACGCAATAATAAATAGACTCAGATACGTTTTATTCTCTGATACCGCCTTGATATATGTTTCATAGTCTTCTCCAGCGGAGCTGGATGAAACTTTTTTATTAAATAATATTGAAAAAAAACGCTTGATTCCGTATTTTGTAAAAAAGAAAAGTCCACTTCTTCTAATCAGTAGTATGCCACCCACGATCAAGCAAATCATACCCATCAAAAATAGGGTATTCGAGATGGTCGTTGTTATACTCAGCTTACCGGCAAACAGATAGCATACAAAGCCCAGTACAGGAAGACTCCATAGGTATTTCTTTAGATTACTCATATCTGCTCCTTCCCTTTTAAGGCTTGCTGATCACCACTTTCTATTTTGCCTTTTCTCTGGTCTTAATAAATCATGTTTATGCCAACTGCAAAACTTCAATTACAATTTTAATGTTATATATGCTTTAAAAGATGAAAATATTTCAGTAGTTACATAGTCGGAATCTGTCAAAAGAGGTAAGACACTCCGGCCTCTCCCATTATAAATATATTTCAATTAGGTGGTTGAAATTTTTGCTAAAATTTGAAATATTTATTGCATTAGTTACTAAACTGCAACTAATGACATCCAGCTAACTATATTATCAGAAATTTTAGTTGTCAATATCACAAGTAAGTTTTCTCTTATTTCACGGAAAATAGCCTTAACATTTTGTATATTATGACGGAAGTCTTAATTAGCTCGTATTTACAAAATTTCATCGTGATTTTGCAATATTTCTATGCGCTGCATTTATTCTGCCGGGCAATTCGGGTCAATCTTTTTATCGACCGGCCACAATGTTATCCATACAAATTATAATTACTTTTCAATATCTATAATGCCTCTGTTCGTTTTATTATATGTATTTAGGTAAAACCAAACAAAAAAGCTCTTATAATTACAACTTTTATTATTGTTGCACATTAATCGACAAATTGGAAACAATAATTTTTCATAATGCAATTCGCAATTGGAATTCCATCATTCAAGCAAGTATCATATGGCCATAAAACTATGCCGCATCTATTTTCTACCGGAAGCACTCTGCTAAATTTACCCTGATTGTACAAATAGACATATCCGAAAATTGAACAAATCCCATCCTCGGCCTGCTTTTTTTACAAAACATTACTCCCGCAGTTATGTACATAACTGCGGGAGTATTTGATATAGAAGGTACGTTTTTTCGGCTGTTTCCAGAAATTACTGTTTTACTTAACGATATCTATATATCCTATGCCCCAGTTGATTCCAGGAAGGTTTGTCTTAACAGCCAATTTCGTTCTATCTGAGAACATCGTATAAGATTCAGGCTCAAACACAGGCACATTAAGCACCTGGTCTTCAAAGATCTTTTCCATCTGAGCTGCAAGGTCAGCCTGCTTCTGTTTGTCGCTTCTTACAGCTTCGCT
>JAUZPX010000201.1 GCA_030705695.1 Bacillota bacterium | reverse complement strand
CTGCCTGATGAAGAAAACCTTTGATTTTCTCACGGTCTGCCACGTTTTGCTGGCAGCCGTATGTGCGAATGCAAGCTAACGGGGTATCTCCCCTTTTTCGAGCTGACATAAGTTCATAAAGCTGCTGTATATATTCATTCTGCCTGCTCAAAGCATCGGCAACATTGTTTGATTCAGGCAATTTTATACTTCCCCAATCTCTTGTATTATCTGTTTAATTTTACCACTATATATACTTTTTATCAAGTATTTAATAAGATTTTTTACTTACTTATTTAGAAACAGAGTTAACAAGCGGAACATCACCGACCAAAACAGTTTCGGCAACAACATAATTTGTTTTATAATGCGTGTGCTGTCCATACCCCGTACAAGCAACAGTTATGTCAGAATATACTGTCAATACAATTTGATGCAATGTTTGATTTATTCCTGCCGATATAAATTTACTGTCATATGTAACGTTAATGCTTCCTGTAAGCGTTATGTAGAGCTTCATTTTCGGTCCTTTTCCTTGAAAAATTTCTGCACCGAATAAATTACCGATTGGCAAATCAATCGGTTCATTTTTAACATTTTGAACATCTTGTTGTGCTTGCAGTGCAACATCTGTTTTCATCTGATCCATTTTAACAATATCTGTTCGAATTGACTGAATCTTATGATCCGACGAATATTCAACATGAACCAAATCATCATATGTATATTTTGTTTTCTTTAATTCATCGCTGACAGCCTGATTTATTGCATTGTTTGCCAATACTTCAGATTCTGTCTGTACTAAATTTTTTGTCATTGGACGTATTTTAACTTCAAATAAAATCAGAAAACTGAGCAAAATTACGCCAATAACAAATAAAGGATTATTATTATTTCTTCCTCGGTAACTTCGTCGCATAAAAAAAGCACCCCTTGACATCGTATTCAAGAAGCACGAAATTTGTGAGAAAATAACTGCCCCTTAAAGTTATAATAATAATAACTTTAAGGGGAAAATTAATTTAATTTACATTTTCAAAAAACCTGTTTGTTATCAATCTACTAACCTACACGTTCACTAACCGGACCAGGATTATACGGTGGCTGTGTAGCCGGGACACTGGGCATTACTATTGGTGTTGTGTCAGGCTGTACAAGAATTACAGGTATAGTTGGTTCAATTAAAACTATAGGAACATTGTTAGTAGGAGATTGAATAATTGGAGAATCAGTTGGTGCAACAATAACTTCAGGTATTGTTACGGAAGTGGAATTTGTAGGACAAACCGTTGAATCAGTAGGTAATGATGAATTAATATTTGGCTTGTATCGCGGGTCATCCCTAAATCTTCCACACGGAAAAGCGTTAATCATTTGAACACAGAATTTTTGAATAAAACAAGCGCTCTTCAAAGATAAAGCTTTATCTCCTGTAACATTTGCAGCAAGAATACCGCTATCTGGCAAAGTGCATAATTGTGCAAAATATTTTTGTAGAATAGATACGTCTTTAAGAGAAACTATATTATCTTGGTTAGCATCTCCAGCAAGAAGTTTCCCTGATGGGATTACAATTTCATCGGATGTACTTGATGGACAGACAGCTGCACTTACTTGAAAAACAGCAACTGAAAGCATTAATACAATTGATAAAAATAATGCAATTATTTTTTTAGACATATATATATCACTCCTTTGTATTTATAATTTATTATATTATATACCAATTTTATGAACAAACTGTTAATAATACTAATAAATTTGATTTAATTTCTAAAAAAATTAAAAACCCTTAAATAACCCCTTGATAACTTCAAGGGGTTATTTTAAGAGCTAGAATTTGAAAATACAGGATAATATAAACAAATTTTAATAGAAACGAGTCACACCGGTCATGTTATAGCATCTGTAATCTGTGGATTAACATCATAATTATACAGCAGATTCGTATCAACTGGAACTGTTGGTGTTGTCGGTGTTGTATCTACCGGAGTCGTCGGCGTCGTATCTGCCGGTGTTGTCGGTGTTGTATCAGCCGGAGTTGTCGGCG
>JAUZPX010000200.1 GCA_030705695.1 Bacillota bacterium | reverse complement strand
CTTGCCCGCAATCACGTCCTGTTAATGTAAGTTCAAGTTCTTTTGAAGCTAACTTGGCATCATCATAAAACATTTCATAAAAATCGCCAAGTCTAAAAAACAGGACGCAGTCTTTATTCTTTTCTTTAATTTCAAAATATTGCTTCATCATTGGCGAAAGCTCAGCCATTTTCCCACATCCTGTATCTGAATCTTATAGTTAATTAATGACAACCACTGCAGCTTGAACATGAACCGCCGCATGATGGTACATAATCGGTAGTTTCAGGATCATCACCCTCAGCTGACTGCGAAATAATAGCAAAAACTCTTTGGAGAAGATGATCCATTTCCTCTTTTGCGGAGTTATAGGCAGTCATATTCTCGTTTTGCATTATTTTTGCATATGCTTCACGCATTTCTGTATTAAACTGCTGCAACTTTTCGTCATCACGGTCAGACTTTGCAGCTTCATTATTAATAGCCATTCTTTTCAAATTGAATTCTTGAATAAGATTTTGAAGTTCTGTGTCTTCATCGCTGTTTTGCTTAGCAATTTGCAGTTTTAAATAAAACTCCTGTTTTTGAATTTCCTGTGCCAAATCTCTTGCCATTCTGATGATATCCATTTTGTTCCTCCGTTTTTTTATTCAAGCTCGCCTTTTAATATCCAATTGCGTGCCTGAGTTATTTTTACATTTTGAAATGTACCAATTATATTACTATTTGCATTTAATTCAACAATTATGTTTCCCGAAGTACGTCCTGAAAGCTCGCCGTCTTTTCCGCTTTCACTTTCAATGAGAACTCTATGAGTTTCACCTACCATTGATGCACATCGTTTTGCTGCAATTTCCTCTTGAACCTTAAGCATTTCAGAAAACCACTTCGATTTTTCTTCATAAGGAACAGGGTCATCCATCAAAGCGGCAGGAGTACCTTTTCTCGATGAAAAAATAAATGTAAATAACGATGTATACTCTACTTCTTTAATTAGCTCGAGAGTTTCTTTAAAATCCTCGTAAGTTTCGCCAGGAAATCCAACGATAATATCGCTTGTAAGAGAAAGATTTGGAATCTTTTGTTTTGCGTAATTTACAATTTCAAGATATTGTTCTTTTGTATATTTACGGTTCATTTTTGAAAGGATTTTATTGCTTCCCGACTGAACTGGCAAATGCAAATGAGAAACGATATGCTTGCTGTCTGCAATTATATCTATAAGTTCTTTTGTACAGTCTTTCGGGTGTGAAGTCATAAATCTAAGCCAATAATCACCCGAGATTTTATCGATTTCAGAAATCAAATCTGCAAACGATACTTTTTCAGGTAAACCTTTTCCATAGGAATTTACGTTTTGCCCAAGCAAAGTAATATCCTTATAACCGCTGTTAATTATTTCTTTTGCTTCATTTATTACAGAATCGAACTTTCTGCTTCGCTCACGTCCACGAACATGAGGAACAATACAGTAAGAACAGAAATTATCGCAGCCGTACATAATAGGAAGCCAGGTTTTGACATCACCGTCACGCTGAATCGGCATTCCTTCATGAACAAGATTGTCGTCTGTTCCGCGTTCTATAATGCGTTTAGATAAAGTAAGGCTGTTATATACTAGTTCAGGGAAACGGTGAAGTGCATGCGTCCCAAACACAAGACCGACAAAAGGAAAGCTCTTATATATTTTTTCAGCAACGTGTTCTTGTTCCATCATACAACCACAAAGAGCAATAAGGACAGACGGATGCCTTCTCTTTAGCGCTTTCAGCGCACCGACATTACCGAACACTCTGTCCTCAGCATGTTCACGTACAGCACAGGTGTTAAATAGAATCAAATCGGCATCCTCTGCAGTTTCTGTAAATTCCTCAGAATTCTCGGCAGTTTCTGTTGATTCTTCATTCACTTCATCAATATTTTCATTCACTTCTTCATCATTAAATTCGTCTTCGTTAAAATCCATGATCTGTGCCTCCTAATATCAATTTATCATCTGTTAAACGCCCTATATAAAGTTATTTGTAATATTAATTATCCCCCCAATAATTTTATACTACAAGCCAAATATTGTGCAAATAAAT
>JAUZPX010000020.1 GCA_030705695.1 Bacillota bacterium | reverse complement strand
TTTGAGGGTCATACTGTAATAGAAGCCGAAAACGGTATGCAGGCAATAATGAAATGCGGTAAATCTGATTTTGATATAATTATAATGGATGTAATGATGCCTGAACTCGACGGATTCTCGACTTGTCGTGAAATTCGCAAAAAAAGCAAAGTACCTATTATTATGCTTTCTGCCAGAGGCGAGGAATATGATAAAATCAACGGCTTTGAATTAGGAATTGACGACTATGTTGTAAAGCCATTTTCCCCAAAGGAATTAATGTTAAGAGTTAACGCTGTGCTTAGCCGTGTAAACAGTGCAGCAGCTCAACCTGAACGAGATACATTTACGTATCAAAGCCTTTTCGTTGACTTTACCGCACGAGTTGTTATGATTGACAATCAACGCATTGAAATGACACCAAAAGAATACGACCTATTCTTCTATATGGTGAAAAATAAAGGAATTGCTCTTTCAAGAGAGACACTTATCAGCAAGGTATGGGGTTATGACTTCTACGGAGACGATCGTACGCTTGACACACACATTAAGCTTTTACGTAAAAGCTTAGGCGAATACAGCAACTTGATTGTCACACTCAGAGGGGTGGGATACAGATTTGAAACATCACAAAATATTTGAAAAGGCAGACAGTCTAAGCCTGAAATGGAAACTTATTGTTTACTTTTTGCTTTTTTCTGCTATCATGCTTGTTGTTTTATGGTTTTTTCAGATAGTTTTTCTCGATAAATTCTATGAAGCAATTAAAACAAGCCAAGTAAAAAAAATAGTTACTACTGTCAGCGAACATATCGGAAATAAAGATCTGGCAACTGAAGTTGCAAACGTCTGTGCAAATAACGACGTGCGCATAAGCATTTATAACGTTACAGATTCCTCACAACCGAGTCTGTATATGATGTCCTCAAATCAATCAAGAACAGGTGTTATGCAGCCTTCTGATGACCAAAGCTCTCAATCAACACGTTCTTTTTGGAGCGTGATGGGCATTCCTTCTCAGGAACAGGTTGAGGCAATGGCGGAACTTGCGCATGAAAACGGCAACAGTTATTTTGCTTCCAATTACTCGGGTGTTTACGCAAAAATGGGTCAGATTATCGGGAATGACATTGCAGGACAAATAGCAGATGGTAATCAGCAAGGCGACCATCAAGCTCAAAGAATGCTGGGGGTTCAGCTTGTTAGCTCTTCAGGTACAACTTATATGATATCCGTTGACGCAACCGTCAGTCCAATAACGAGTACTGAGCAAACATTGCGTATTCAGCTTGGAATTATTACAATAATTTTAATTTTGTTAACTCTTATTATTTCGTTTTATGTTGCAAAAAGGTTGTCAAAACCAATTACTAAAATTAATGAGTCAGCCAAAGAGCTATCAAAGGGCAACTATGATGTTGTTTTTGATGGTAAAGGCTATGAAGAAATCGCTGAACTAAATACTACATTAAACTATATGACTCGTGAGCTTAGCAAAGTTGAAGGGCTTAGACGTGAACTTATTGCAAATATCTCTCACGACCTGCGAACACCGCTTACAATGATTACAGGCTACGCTGAAGTCATGAGGGATGTCCCAGGTGAGAAATCAGACGAGAACATACAAACAATCATTGATGAAGCGAAAAGATTAACAACGCTAGTTAGCGATTTAATGAATATCAGTAAACTTGAATCGGGCGTTTTAACAATTACACCTAAAAAATATAATTTATCTGCAAGCATTCGAAGCATTTTTGAACGCGTTTCACGTCTTGTTGAAAGAGATAACCTTAATCTGATTCTCGAAGTTGAAAGCGATGTCTTTGTTTTCGCAGATGAAGTAAAAATGTCTCAGGTAATTTATAATCTTATTAATAACGCCATAAACTATTCAGGTGATGATAAAACAATTATTGTTCGCCAAACTGTTAAAGGCAAAAAAGTGCGAATTGATGTAATTGACCATGGTATAGGAATCGAAAGGGATAAGTTGCCTCTCATTTGGGATCGTTACTATAAAGCTGATAAAACACACAAACGCGCCAAGATCGGTACGGGACTCGGATTATCTATTGTGAAAAAGATTTTGGAGCTTCACAAGGCTGAATACGGAGTATTAAGTGAGTTTGGAAAAGGAAGCGACTTCTGGTTCATGATTGATACGGTAGAACCGAAGAACAACCTTAAAGAAGTCATTTAAGGCAATTTAGGATTATTTATATAAACACACATTGGTGCCGACTGAAAATAAATCAGTCGGCATCCTTTTTGTTTTTAAATATATTTGTCTAAATCTAAATAAATGCTACAAGACAATATGGTTTATAGTTGATTAACTCAAAAACCTACAATCTTATCTTAGTGGTCTCTATTTCTTGCAACGCTGTGTTTCCTCGTCGAAATCCAAAAGGAGTCCATCCTCCTCCACCTTGCGCATTAAAAGTTAAGCGCCAACTGATTAATATCAGCTGGCGCAATTTTAATTTAGATATTTGTTTACCATGAAGTTAATCCTGCAATATGTTTTTGAATAATTGTTGCATCCTTTAAGCTTACATTTCCATCCTGATTTGCATCAGCACCCAGCATTTGCTGAGCAGTTAATGTTGTCAATCCAGCACAATATTTTTGAATCATTGTTGCATCTTTAAGGTTGCAATTTCCGTCAAGGTTAGCATCGCCTCTAACAACAGTAGTTGGTGTTGTAGGTGCAACCGTTACCGGGCTTGTAGCCGGAACTGTTACCGGATTTGTTGTTGCATTCGTTGTAGGGCTCGTCGCCGGAACAGTTGGCTGATTAGTTAGTGAATATGTCTTTGTTGAGGAAGAAATATTGTTTCTGGTTGCAGAAACGGAAACCTGAGTAGAGGAGGTTATTGCAGGAACCGTTGCACTCCATGCACCTGTAGCAAGATCAGCTGTAGCTGTCGTTGTGCTTCCTGATGATGTTACAGTAACTGTAGCGCCAGGTGCTGCTGTACCTGTAAGCGTTGTGCTGCCGGAAGCAAAACCACTTACCATCGGATCAGCAAGTACAAGTGCAGCTTGCTTTGCAGTAAACTGAGAAACCAATGAATCAATTGAAGCTTGTGCAGCACTTGAACCCTGTGCAATTAAAGCGTCAGCTTGAGGAACAAGTGCATTTAGAGCATTGAAAGTATCTGCTGTATAATCGGATGCTGTCATTGCTTTTACAGCGCTTGCAGCAGTTTTAAGCGATGCCAGTGGATCTGATGTCGTGTTTTGTATCTGTGTAGTGGTGAAGTTGGAATCTGAAACTTTCAACCATACTTCCCCTGTTAAACCAGAAATATCAGTACTTTGCTTTCCGCCAGAACCACCGTTAATAATTGCGCTGAAAACGCCTTTTAACGTGGGAATGGTTGTTGTATACCAACCGTTTGATAAATTACCCATTTGAGTTCCCGGCCAAGCTCCCTGATATGTGGTAGCACCACCTGATGCGCTCTGTGTCCATGCATACAAATACGGAGCGGTAGTTGTACCGGCAGGCATTTGAACATGAATTACAGCATAATCAATAGGCGTTGGCGGTAAATTGTTAGGATCAAGCTTTGTAAATGTATAGCTTCCTGTTTTTGTACCGACAGCATTTGTTGCAACAACATTTACTGAAATGTTTTGACCGACATAAGATGTATCTCCGATAGTGAATGTGCCACCGTTAGCAACAGTCTTGTAGTTTGCGCCGTTAACAGAAACAAGAGCCGATGTTGCATCAGCAAGGTTCAGTGTAACTTGCTCTGTAGCTGTTGTGAAGCTTGTAGCTCCAACAAGAGAAATTGAAGGTTTACCATCTGGTAATTCAATAAGGATTGTGCCGTTTGTTCCGCTGTTAAATGTTACAGAACCGTTTGACACTGTTGCTTGAGTTCCGTCATAAGCGTTGTTAAGTACGGTTCCGTTATCAAAGATACCAGAAACACTTACGCTTGTTGCGGTATTTGCAGTTGCGCTAATAACAGCAACTATTTTATCTGTTAAACCGTTTTTACTGTAAGTTCTTGCAAATGCGTAACCTGAGCTCGATGTCAATTTTGTATGTTGACCTGCACCAACCGCAATATGACTATTACGGAAAGTACCGACTTTCTGCCAATGCGCAAGTGTTGTCTGGTTCATATTACTCCAGTTCATATCACCGCGAATAGCATGGTCATTAATCTTTGCAGAAACCGTAGGCCTGTTAGATTCATCTCCATAGAAAACCTGAACACCGCCAGGCATCATAAGGAATGCAGAACCTTGATAAATCATATCTCCTCTGCACAATGAAGTATCGTGAGAAGAAATATAGGTAAGCATGTTAAATGATGAAGGATCTGGATTAATTGCAGCTGCGTATGAAGAATAAGTAGAATCCAGACTTCCAACAGCAGGCATTCCGCCGCCGCCCGAGAAGCTGAAGTTAATCATTGAGTCAAATTTACCTTGGGTGAAATATGTATTCTTGTCAAGACCCTGACCCCAGTTTTCACCGACCATCCAGAAATCAAGATTGTCAAGTGCTTTAGTTGGGTTAGCTGCTTTCCAATCTTTAAGTGCTTGTACACAAGCTGTTTTTAAAGCAGTCCATGAAGCCATATCTACGTGTTTTGCTGTATCACAGCGGAAACCGTCAACACCGTATGTTCTTACCCAGTTTGCAAGCCATGCAACTTCGTAGTTTCTAACAGTTTTTGCTTGACCTGTTGTGCTAAAATAATTATTTAAGTATGATGTCTGCTCTGTAAGACGACCTTCCTGAGCCCATTTTGTTTGCAATACCTGAGGAATTTGAACTGCGCTTGTAGACTCTGTTTTGAAATCTGGCAAAGCATCCAAGCATTCAGTAGTATCATCACTTCCAGGAGCGGTGTATCCGGCGATACCGGCTCTTACCCAATCTCCGCCCCACCATTTTGCCCAATCGGTAGCACTGGAGGTGTAATTGATAAAGCTTTGATATGTAGTATTGTTAATATTTTGATAAGAATAGTAAGGTGTTTGCCAACCGGATTTAAGTGTTCCGAAGCCGTATTGGCTCATATCCTGCAATGTGTTATATCCAGCGTGATTCATAACAATATCCAAAACAACACGAAGTCCATGTTTATGTGCTGTATCAACCATTGTCTGGAATTCCTGTGCAGTACCGAAGTTAGCGTCAGTACTTGTGTAATCGAGAACATAGTAACCATGATATGCATAGTGTGCAAAGCTTGAGCTGCTGCTATCACCTACGCAATAACCGTGAATTTGCTCGTAAGGAGCACTAATCCACAGAGCATTTATTCCCAAATTATTAAAGTATCCTGTATTTATGACCTGTGTGATACCAGCAAAGTCGCCACCATGGAAAGTAGCTTCTGTATCACTTATAGAAACATTATTGCCGTTTTGATCTTGACCTCTTCCATAAGAATGGTCGTTGGAAGTATTACCGTTTTTAAAACGGTCTGTCAGCAAGAAATAAACTGTAGCGTTCGACCATGAGAAAGTTGAGGGTGTCGCCGCTGCCGAAGCGGTAGGAAGCGCTGCTTTTGTAGTTGATGTTGTGAGTATTTGTTGTGTAGTTGTGGTTGCAGCATTTGCATTTACTGCAAAATTCATGCAGAAGCAGGTTGTAACACAAGCAAACGCAACAAAAACAGCAATAATGCGATGTTTAAAGTTTACATGTTTTGTCATGTTCTTTCTCCTTTTCTATTTTGCATGAAAACGATTGAGTTTTTTTAAAAACAATCATTTTCATGCATTCAAAAAATCCCAATACGCTATCTGCGTACAAGGGTAAGTATAACAAAAAAACATGTGAAAGTATATGACTGCAATAACCAAATATATCAAAAAATAATTATGCAAAATATATAAAAAATGGTTTTTTGACAAAAAATGCACCTGCATTGATTTTGCAGGTGCATTAATTTATTGAAAATAATTATTATTTGCTGTTTTCTCGTATTTCCACACGACGGATTTTTCCGCTTATTGTCTTTGGCATTTCATCAATAAACTCTATAACCCTTGGATATTTATATGGAGCTGTCTGCTTTTTAACGTACTCCTGAATTTCTTTTTTCAGCTCTTCACTTTTTTCATTGTTCTTTGCCAAAACAATTGTAGCTTTAACTAACTGACCTCTGACAGGATCAGGTACACCTGTAACAGCACATTCAAGCACATACGGAAGCTCCATGATAACGCTTTCAATTTCAAAAGGTCCTATACGATAGCCCGATGATTTAATAATATCATCAGTCCTTCCGACATACCAAAAATATCCGTCCTCATCTCGCCATGCAGTATCTCCTGTATGATAAACATCGTCATACCAGACGCTTTTGGTGCGATCGTCATCTTCATAGTAGCCGTTAAACATTCCGGCAGGCTTTCCTCTTTTTGTATGAATAACGATTTCTCCGACTGTACCTGCGGGAACGGTTTTGCCGTCTGCATCTACAAGATCAACATCATAAGCAGGCGACGGCTTGCCCATAGAACCCGGCTTCGGCGTTGTGCCGACCGGATTATAAAGCACGACTGTTGTCTCGCTTTGACCGAAACCTTCCATAAGCTTTAAACCTGTTGCAGACAAAAATTGATTGTATAATTCTGGATTTAATGCCTCTCCTGCAATGCAGGCATAAGTAAGACCTGAAAGATCGTACTTTTTGAGATCCTCTTTAATAAAGAAACGGAACATAGTCGGAGGAGCACAGAAAGTAGTTATTTTATATTTTGCAAAAAGGGGCAAAAGCTCACTTGGTGTGAATCTCTCAAAATCGCAGACAAAAATACCTGCTTCCATAAGCCACTGCCCATAAAGCTTGCCCCATACGGATTTCATCCATCCTGTATCGGAAAGCGTTAAATGTAATCCGTCAGGTACGACATTCTGCCAGTATTTTGCGGTTATTATATGCCCAAGCGGATAGGTATGATCCTCCCAGACCATTTTCGGCATTCCAGTGGTGCCTGAAGTAAAATAAAGCAAGAGTGGATCGGTGGCTTTTGTTTCTTGACGTTCAATTTTATCTGAACATTTTTTAAATTCCTCATCAAAATGGAGCCAGCCATCAACTTTTTCTTTAACTGTAATCTTAATCTTTACTGACGGTGTTTCATGCAATGCTTCTTCAACCTCATTGAGGATATCACCGTCTGTGGTGCAGATTATAGCTTTTACGTGCGCCGCTTCAAAACGGAACACAATATCCTTTTTCTTGAGCATATTTGTAGCAGGGATTCCCAATGCACCGATTTTATGCAATCCTAGAATCGCAAACCAGAATTGATAATGCCGCTTTAAAATAAGCATCACGGAATCGCCTTTTTTAATGCCGATACTTAAAAAATAATTGGCGGCCATGTTTGAATATCTTGAAATATCTCCGAATGTGAAAGTATGTTCCTCGCCTTCGCTGTTGCACCAAACCATGGCACGGCGGTCGGGTTCAGCTTTTGCAATCTCATCCACGACATCATAGGCAAAGTTGAAGTTTTCTCCGTAAACAGGCTCAAATCCTACAAGCTCGCCTGCTTCATTAAAAGCTTCCTTACAAAAACGTTTATAAATATTCAACATTACGTCAGTCTGCCTCCTTGCCTTTGTGAAGTGTAACTGCAAGGAATTTGCAGTCGCTGCCGCCGATAGCAATCATACCGTGACCTCTACCTGAATTATAATAGACTGCGTCACCCTCATTTAGCACTTCCACATGATTTTCCAGTGCAAATTTCAGTGTCCCTGAAAGCACGTAGTCAAATTCCTGTCCTTCATGTGTAGAAAGTACAATAGGAGAATCGTTCGGAACAGACGGTGCAGTAACAATAAACGCTTCTGCTGATTTATTTTTAAAACGATAATTCATGTGCTCGTACTTAAAGCCTTCTCTGCGCTTTATATTAAGACCTTCACCTTTACGTACGATTGAATAACTTGAGAGTCTTGGTTGCTCGCCAGTTAAGATTTCAACAATATCTACGCCGAGTTTATCGGCACAGTTATAGAGAAATGTGAAATTAAAATCAAGATTACCGCTTTCAAATTCAAGATATTCATCCACTGTAAGACCCGTAGCTTTTGCCATTGTTTCGGGTGAATATTCCATCAGTTCGCGCAATCCCTTAATTCGTTCGGCGATCTCAACAATACGTGTTTCCATGAGAGTACCTCCTATCAATTAACTAATATATTATATCATAGGATTCCCTGTTGCTTTGTAAAGTACGATACAATTTATTATTTTTTAAAGCTGTCTTTAAGCGAGACTGAACGGTTAAACACAATCGCACCGCTCTTTGAATCTTTACTGTCTAAACAAAAATACCCCTGCCGCATAAACTGATACGATTTCCCTGCGTTTTCTTTTACAAAAAAGTTTTCTGTCTTGCAGTTTTTAAGCGTAACTAATGAATCGAGGCTTAAATAATCAAGAAAGTTTCTTTCTCCGCTGTCGGGATCAGACACGGTAAAAAGATTATCGTAAAGCCGTACTTCACAGTCAATTGCTGTTTTGGCATCTGCCCAGTGAATTGTTCCTTTTACTTTACGACCGTCAGGGGTGTTTCCGCCACGGGTTTCAGGGTCATACTCGGCGTAAACCTCCAAAACCTTTCCGTTTTCATCTTTTTTACATCCTGTGCAGCGAACAATATAAGTAGATTTAAGGCGTACTTCGTTCCCTGGGAACAAACGAAAATATCCCTTTATCGGTGTTTCGGTGAAGTCATCCTCTTCAACAAAGAGTTCGCGTGAGAAAGTAATCGTTCTGCTCCCGTCCTCAGGGCGGTTTGGGTTGTTCTCTGCTTCAAATTCTTCAATCTTATTTTCAGGATAATTTGTAATAATCAATTTTAAAGGACGCAGAACCGTCATAACACGCTGAGCGGACTCGTTTAAGTCCTCTCTTAAACAATGCTCAAGAAAACTATATTCCACCGTGCTGTTTACCTTTGAAACACCGATTCTTTCGCAGAAATTGCGAATTGAAATCGGCGTGTATCCTCTGCGGCGTAATCCGCAAAGCGTAGGCATACGTGGGTCATCCCAGCCTGACACATAGTTTTCTTCGACAAGAGCTCTTAATTTGCGCTTGCTCATAACAGTATGATTGATGCCAAGGCGTGCAAACTCAATCTGTCTCGGCTTTGACGGAACAGAAATATTATTAATGACCCATTCATATAGCGGGCGGTGATCTTCAAACTCCAAGGAGCAAAGCGAGTGAGTAATACCCTCAAGAGCGTCCTCAATAGGATGAGCAAAGTCGTACATAGGATAAATACACCAAGTGTCGCCTGTTCTGTGATGAGTTATTCGGTTAATACGGTAAATTACTGGGTCACGCATATTAAAATTTCCCGACGCTAAATCGATTTTTGCCCTTAGCGTCATTTTTCCGTCTGGAAATTCGCCTGCTTTCATGCGGGCAAATAAATCAAGGCTTTCTTCAATCGGACGATCTCTGTATTTGCTTGTTGCCGGTGTTTTTAAATCTCCTCGGCAGGCACGAACTTCATCGGGATTAAGTTCGCAAACATATGCTAAGCCCTTTTGAATCAGCTCAACCGCATAATCGTACATGTTTTGAAAATATGAAGAAGCATAATAAAAACGGTCATCCCAGGAAAATCCAAGCCAGTTGATATCTTCTTTTATTGCATCAACGTACTCCACATCTTCTTTTGTAGGGTTAGTATCATCCATGCGAAGATTGCAAATTCCGTTGTATTTAAGTGCTGTACCGAAATCGATGCAAATTGCTTTTGCATGGCCTATATGCAAATAGCCGTTCGGTTCGGGAGGAAAACGTGTATGAACCTTCATGCTGGCAAAACGTCCGCCTTCTTTTATATCTTCATCGATAAAATCGTGAATAAAATTCTGGTTGCCCTCTTCTTTTTCTTCCTTTAAAATCTCATCTGACATAATTTTCACCTCAACCAAGTTTCAGTATTTCAAAATCCGCAAGTATTATACTTTTATAACTTTAAAAGCCCATCTTGCAGGCGTTTCAGCGATTCGTCCCTGCCTAAAATATCGAGGATTTCCACAGCTCCTCCGGGAGTTACCGTTTTTCCTGCGGCTGCAATTCGTACTGGCCACATCACAGTTCCGTTCTTTACGCTGAGTTTTTCCGCAAGTCCGATGAGCACATCATGGATAGCTTCGTGACTCCACTGCGCAAGCGCCTCAAGTTCTGCGATTGCTTCTGTAAGCATCACTTTTGAAATTTCCAAATCCGTCTTGCTTTTTTTATTTATAAAAAGCTCTGCTTCATATTGCGGGATTTCCTCAAAAAATGCAATCATATCAGGGATATCCGTAAGCACAGTGACTCTTTGCTGCAAAATGGACGCTATCTTTTCAAAATTAAGCGGTTTTGTAATAACTTGTTTTAAATACTTTGTTATTACTTCCGTAAACTTCTCAAGGCACATCGCCCTAAGATATTCGCCGTTCATCCATGTTAGCTTGTCGTAATCGAACACCGACGGCGATTTGCTGATTCCGTCAATTGAAAACGCTTCTGCCAGTTCTTCAAGAGTGAAAATCTCTTGATTATCTTTCGGGCACCATCCTAAAAGCGCAATATAATTTATAATTGCCTCGGAGAGATACCCCATTTTAACCAAATCTTCAAAGCCCGTTGCTCCGTGGCGTTTAGACAGCTTGGAAACAGAGCCGTCTTCATTTTTTCCCATGATTATCGGTAAATGTACATATGTTGGGATTGGGAAACCCAAAGCTTCATACAACAAATTATATTTCGGCGTAGAGCTTAAATATTCACTGCCTCGAACGACATGGGTTATCGCCATTTCGTAATCATCTATTACGTTTGCAAAATTATAGGTCGGAAATCCATCGGATTTAATAAGAATCTGGTCGGTTAGTTCTTTATTATCAACTGAGATCGTGCCGAACACTTCGTCAGTAAACGTTGTTGACCCGTCAAGCGGCATCTTTTGGCGAATTACATACGGAATATTTTTCTCAAGAAGGTAATTGATTTCCTCTTCGCACAGTTCACGGCAGTGGCGGTCGTAACCACCGATTCCGTCCTTTTCTTCAAGAGAATCAAGACGTTCTTTTGTGCAGAAACAACGGTAAGCTTTACCCTCTTTTATAAGCTTTTCGGCATAAGGCAGGTACATATTTTTGCGTTCGCTTTGCACATAAGGACCGTAATCGCCGCCAACATCCGGGCCCTCATCGTGCTGAAGCCCTGCTGTTTTCAATGTATTATAAATAACGTCAACAGCGCCGTCAACTAATCGTTCACGGTCAGTGTCCTCAATTCGTAAAATGAATTTTCCGTTTTGGCTTTTCGCTATTAAATATTCATATAACGCCGTGCGCAGATTGCCAACGTGCATAAATCCCGTCGGACTAGGCGCAAACCTTGTTCTTACTGTTTTATTGTTCATCTAAACTCCTCATATTAATTTCGGGCAGATACAAAGTCTGCCCAAAAATGAATTATTCGTTTAATCCGCAGCATTTTTTGTATTTTTTGCCGCTTCCGCACGGACATGGGTCGTTTCGTCCGACCTTTTGTTTTGCAGTTTTAATCACAGTCTTTCCACGTGTATCGGTACCGTCGCTGCTTGTCGATATAGGTTTTGCCACTTGCTCACGCTCAAGTGCAATATGCACGGCACTAGGCTGGTTATCACTGTTATCGTCTTTATTTGGCAAAATCACTTGGTGTGCCGCTGCCGCTTGCTTTGCAGTTTCTGCCTTTCTGCGCTCGATTTCCTCTTGGCGTTTCTGAATTTCATACACACGCTTCGGAGCAGCAAGCATCAGCTTAACCGTATCTTCACGGATTGCGGCAATCATGTCGTCGAACATATCGAAGCCCTCGAATCTGTATTCAACAACAGGGTCACGCTGGCCGTATGCACGCAGACGAATGCCCTCTTTAAGCTCTTCCATATCGTCGATATGATCCATCCAGTGTGTATCTACGCTCTTTAACAGATAAACACGTTCCATTTCACGCATGGTTTCAGAAGGCAACAGTTTTTCGTTTTCTTCATAGATTTTTTCGGCTTTTTCAACTAAATCTTCAATAACGTCTTCTCTTTCAACGTCTTCCATATCCATTTGTTCAAAGCCAAATTCATTTTCATCCTGCAAAATCCAACCCATGAAATATTCACGCAATGAGACAAGGTTCCAGTCCTCTTTGTTTGCATCTTTAGGCATATATTGGTCGACGGCTGCCTCAATATTGTCTTTTATCATTTTTTGGATAGTTTCTTTTAAATCTTCGCCGTTTAAAACTTGATCTCTCTGAGAATAAATTATTTCACGCTGACGGTTCATGACATCGTCATATTGAAGAACATTTTTACGAATTGCAAAGTTACGGCTTTCAACCTTTTGCTGAGAGCCTTCAATTATGTTTGAAAGAAGTTTATTCTCGATAGGCATATCTTCAGGGGTGTTCAGACGGTCCATCATCGCCTGCATTCTTTCTCCGCCGAAAAGACGCATTAAATCGTCCTCTGTCGAAAGGAAAAATCTGCTGTGTCCGGGGTCTCCCTGACGACCTGCACGACCACGCAGCTGATTATCAATACGGCGTGATTCATGACGTTCTGTACCGATGATTTTCAAACCGCCTACTTGTCTGACTTTTTCAGCTTCTATTTCTATTTCAGCTTTATACTTTTTGTTTAATTCGATAAACTTTTTACGTGCAGCAATGATTTCTTCATCGTCTGTATCACCGTATGCGTTTGCTTCGGCAATTATTTCCTCTGGGATTTTCATTTTGCGCATTTCTGATTTTGCCAGATATTCTGCATTACCGCCAAGCATAATATCAGTTCCGCGTCCTGCCATGTTTGTGGCAATTGTTACGGCACCAAACTGTCCTGCCTGTGCAACGATTTCTGCTTCTTTTTCATGATTTTTAGCATTAAGTACGTTATGTTTAACGCCTTTTTTCTTAAGTAGTGAACTTAAGTATTCAGACTTCTCAATAGATATCGTACCCACAAGTACAGGTTGCCCTTTATCGTAAGCTTCGATTATTTCCTGAATTACCGCATCAAATTTGCCTTTTTCTGTTTTAAAAATCATATCGGAGGCATCGATACGGAGGAGTTCTTTATTTGTCGGGATTTCAACTACGTCCAGCTTGTAGATCTCTCGGAATTCCTCTTCTTCGGTCATAGCTGTACCTGTCATACCTGACAGCTTTTTGTATAAGCGGAAATAATTTTGGAATGTGATTGTTGCAAGCGTTTTGCTTTCACGCTCAACCTTTACTCCCTCCTTGGCTTCAATAGCCTGGTGAAGTCCTTCGTTATAACGTCTTCCGTACATAAGACGGCCTGTAAATTCATCGACAATAATAACTTCGCCGTCTTTTACGACATAGTCGATATCAAGTTTCATAATGCTGTTTGCACGAATTGCCTGATTAACATGGTGCTGAATCGTAAGGTTATCGGGGTCTGTAAGATTTTCAATATTGAAATACTCTTCCGCTTTTTTTACACCAAGCTGAGTAAGCGTAGCCGATTTCGCCTTTTCATCGACAATATAGTCGATTCCCATTTCACGGTATGTTTCTTCGTTGTCTTTTTTAGAATCGATTTCTGCAAAACGCTCGAACTTCAGTCCTTTAGCGAATCTATCAGCACGCTCGTATAAATCTGTGGATTTCGTACCTTGACCTGAAATTATCAACGGAGTTCTCGCTTCATCGATAAGAATTGAGTCAACTTCATCTACAATAGCAAAAGCATGTCCACGCTGTACCTTCTGCTCTTTATAAACGACCATGTTATCACGAAGATAGTCAAAGCCAAGCTCGTTGTTCGTGCCGTATGTTATATCGGAGTCATAAGCTTCTTTACGCTCATCGTTTTCAAGATCATGAACGATAAGTCCTACTGTCAGCCCAAGCCAGCGGTACACTTTACCCATCCACTCTGAGTCACGTCGTGCAAGATAATCGTTGACTGTAACGATATGAACGCCCTCACCTGTAAGTCCGTTTAAGTAAGCAGGCAGCGTGGCAACAAGAGTTTTACCTTCACCTGTTTTCATTTCGCTTATTCTGCCTTGATACAGAACGATACCGCCTGTAATCTGTACTGGGAAATGACGCATTCCAAGCACTCTGTCGGACGCTTCACGACATACAGCAAAAGCATCGGGCAGAATATCATCTGTCGTCTCTCCGTTTGCAAGGCGTTCTTTCAAAACAGCCGTCTGCGCTTTGAGTTCGCTGTCAGACATTGCTTTGTATTTGTCTTCTAAGCTGAGGACTTTATCGCAAATCGGTTTAATTCTTTTTAATTCTCGTTTGGAATAATTTCCAAACATCGCTTTAATTAAACTCATAATTTTTTATTCCTTTCGGCAGGTAATTTATCAATCGGTTAATTTTTCCTAAGTTATACCCAGTTATTGTACCATAGTTTTTTTGAAAAATCACTACATATTTGGAAAACGATTCGGATTTTTCCATTTAAAGCATATTTTATTATTTAGCGCAAAATTATGCTTAAATAAATATGTATTAAAATTATTAAAACCAGCAATTTTATTGACTATTTACATTGCATGAGATATGATAACATTAAATAATCATGCGCTTATAGAAACCGTAGCTATTATACTTAAGTAAAGCTTTTAGCGGGGTGAAATAAAATGTTGCCAAACAAAAAGATGCTTTGCTTTTTTATAGCCATTTTTGAATTAGCCATATTTTTTAGCCTTTTTTTCGGTTGTGCGAACAAAACAGATGAAAAAGCTTTATTAAGTAAGCCCAACGCCATTGTTTTAGAAGCTACTTTTGATGTTATGCCAATTCATCAAAATGACCCAAAATATAACGAAGTAACATATAAGCTAACAAACGAACAAGATATTGAATTTTTTTATATTTTGGAAAACGAAATAAATGATTCTTTTTTTGATACAAAACGAGCAAGTGCAGCTTGGTCAGTTCGTTATGTATATTATTTAACAAACGGAACGAAAATCACTCGTAATTACACAAAAAATGATGAAAACTTTCAGCTGCAAGCGGTTAAATTTTTAAAAAAATATGAAGACAACATTATTTATCACAGTAACAAACCAACACTTTAAAAGCACTTTAGCAAAGAGAAACATCTTTGTTTATATGTTGAAATCTATTATCTTTTTAAAAGGGATGAAGTTTATAAAATTTCATCTCTTTAATGATGTATTTTTGGCTTGTTAATTTGTTTTTCCGATTGTCAAACGTATGCTTTCTGTGATACAATTGATTAGTAAAAAACATGCGGGGGATTGTGTATGGGTGTAATAAGAATTTTTGTTGAAAAGCGCAGGGGCTTTGACATAGAAGCCAAAGAAAAACTTCTCGATTTGCAAGAGAATCTCGGGCTTTCCCAAATTAGCTCGCTGCGTCTGCTTAACCGTTACGATATCGACGGACTGACAGAGGAAGAGTTTAAAAGCGCTCGTAACATCGTGTTTTCAGAGCCGAACGCCGATATTGTTTATGATGAAATTCTGTCTGTAAAAGATGATGAAATCATCTTTGCAATGGAGTATCTTCCCGGGCAGTACGACCAACGTGCAGACAGTGCCGCACAATGCGTTTCACTGCTTACCTGCGGAGAGCGCCCGAAGGTCGTTACGGCAAAAATCGTAATTTTAGAGGGTGACCTCACAAACGATGATATTAAAAAAGTACAAAATTATCTTATAAATCCTGTTGAGTCAAGACTTGCTTCGCTTGAAAAACCAAGCACGTTGGACATGCCTGTTGAAGCACCTGAAAATGTGGCGAGAATTACAGGCTTTATTTTGTTTGATGACAATCAGATGCAGGAATATTATTCTTCAATGGGCTTTGCAATGACGCTTGACGATTTAAAGTTCTGCCGTGATTATTTCAGAGATGACGAGCACCGTGACCCAAGCGTTACGGAGCTTCGTGTTATTGACACCTATTGGTCCGACCACTGTCGTCATACCACATTTTTAACAAAGCTTAACAATATAGAAATCGAGAAAAACGCTATTTCCGCTGCAATTGAAAAAAGCTTAAAGGATTATTTATACGCACGCAACGAGCTTTACGGAGAAAACTCCGACCGTGATATAAGCCTTATGGACCTTGCTGTAACAGGAATGAAGCTTTTGCGCAAACGTGGGCAAATTCCTGATCTAGACGTAAGCGATGAGATTAACGCCTGTTCTATTGAAGTCCCGATCGAAATTGACGGCAAAAAAGAGCAATGGCTTGTTCAATTTAAAAATGAAACTCACAATCATCCTACGGAAATAGAGCCATTCGGCGGTGCGGCAACGTGCCTAGGCGGAGCTATCCGTGACCCGCTTTCAGGGCGTGCATATGTATATCAGGCAATGCGTGTTACAGGCTCGGGCGACCCGCTTATTCCATTTGAACAAACAATTCCCGGTAAGCTTCCAACACGAAAAATTACAACAGGTGCAGCAGCAGGATACAGTTCCTATGGTAACCAGATTGGTCTTGCCACAGGTCAGGTAACTGAAATTTACGACGGTGGCTATGCAGCCAAGCGTATGGAGATTGGCGCTGTTGTTGGTGCTTGCCCGAAAGAAAACGTAATTAGAGAAGTCCCTGCTAATGGCGATGTTATCGTCCTGCTGGGCGGAGCAACAGGTCGTGACGGCTGCGGCGGGGCAACAGGCTCATCCAAAGCGCACACAGAGGATTCTATTTTAACCTGCGGCGCAGAAGTCCAAAAAGGCAATCCGCCTACCGAAAGAAAAATCCAGCGTCTGTTCCGCAAACATGAGGTTTCAACGCTCATCAAACGCTGTAACGATTTTGGCGCAGGCGGCGTTTGCGTTGCAATTGGAGAGCTTGCCGACGGGCTTATCATTAATCTTGACAAAGTACCAAAAAAATACGAAGGTCTTGACGGAACTGAGCTTGCAATTTCAGAATCTCAGGAACGCATGGCAGTCGTGCTTGACGCAAAAGATGTAGAGAAATTTATTCTCGAAGCAAAGAAAGAAAATCTTGATGCTACCGCAGTTGCTGTGGTTACCGAAAGCCCTCGCCTTGTTATGAACTGGCAAGACGACAAAATAGTAGATATCAGCCGTGCTTTCTTAAATACAAACGGTGTTACTCAACAAGCCGATGCATTTATTACGGCAGTAGATCCTAACTGTAATTATCGTCATGCCGTACCTGATCTTCTAAAAGAAATGACCATTAACGAAGCTTTGAGTGCTAATCTTAATCGTCTAGAAGTTTGCTCGCAAATCGGTCTTTCTGAACGTTTTGATGCAAGCATTGGTGCGGCAACCGTTACAATGCCGTTCGGAGGTAAGTATCAGCTTACACCTGAAGAAGCTATGGTTGCAAAACTTCCGTTAGAATCTGGCGAAACAGACGATGCTACCGCAATGAGCTATGGCTTTATTCCTGGTGTGTCACGTTGGAGCCCTTTCCACGGAGCAGCATTTGCCGTTATTGAATCGCTTTCTAAGCTTCTCGCTGTAGGAGCAAATCCTCTTGCAGCAAGACTTACCTTCCAAGAGTATTTCGAACGTCTTTATAACGACAAAACCCGCTGGGGTAAGCCTGCAGCAGCTCTTTTGGGTGCTTTGAGTGCGCAAATTGCAATGGGTATTCCCTCGATTGGCGGAAAAGACAGCATGAGCGGCTCATTTGAAAATTTGGACGTTCCTCCGACTCTTGTAAGCTTTGCACTGACAATGACAAAAGCTTCAAAAACATTGTCTGCTTCATTCAAAAAAGCAGGCTCAAAAGTAATTTATCTGCCAATTCCCGAAACCTCCGCAATGACACCGGATTATGAGAAAATCAAATCTATGTATTTCGCCGTATACGACTTAATTCAAAGTGGCGGCGTGCTTTCTGCATCTGTTGTTAAAGAGGGCGGTCTTGCTTCTGCTCTTTGCCGTATGGCTTTCGGAAATAAAATCGGATTTAAGGCTGGCTTGAAACTTACAAATGAAGAGCTTTTTGCTCCGCAAAACGGTTCACTTGTTTTAGAGCTCGCTGACGGAGCAATACTCAATGGCGACTTCAATATAACTGAAATTGGAATATCAAGTTCAGATTCTAAAATTGAAATAAACCAAAATGAAATGGACATTGATTTGCTTATCCAAAATTGGACAAATCATCTTGAAAAGGTGTTTCCAACTAAAACAAAAACAGAGAAAACGCCATATGATGTTCCTGCTTTCAGCGAAAGAAACATTCATACACCTTTAATTAAAACCGCAAAACCAACTGTATTTATTCCTGCTTTCCCCGGTACAAACTGCGAGATCGACAGCAAACGTGCCTTTGAAAAAGCAGGCGGAAATGTTGAGCTTCTTGTAATTAAAAACTTAACTCCGAAAGATATTGAAGAAAGCATTCTTGAAATGGAGAAGCTCATCAAAAAATCCCAAATTATTATGCTTCCAGGCGGATTCTCGGGCGGAGATGAGCCTGACGGTTCAGGCAAGTTTATAGCCACAACATTTAGAAACCCCAGAATCAAAGCAGCTGTTATGGAGCTTCTTAATAACCGTGACGGTTTGATGCTCGGTATATGCAACGGATTCCAAGCTCTTATTAAGCTCGGGCTTGTTCCATACGGCGAAATCAGAGAACTATCGGAATATGACCCTACCCTGACATTCAACACACTTGGCCGCCATATCTCACATATGGCTTATACGAAAATAGTTTCGGTAAAATCCCCGTGGCTATCGGGCGTAAATGCTGGAGATATTCATGCTGTCCCCGTTTCACACGGTGAAGGTCGTTTTGTCGCAAGCCAAAGTACACTTGAAACGCTGATTTCAAACGGTCAAATTGCTACCCAATATGTTGATATCAACGGATGTGCAGTTGATGATGTAAATTACAATCTTAACGGCTCATTGTACGCTATTGAAGGCATTACAAGCCCCGATGGCAGGGTGCTCGGCAAAATGGGCCACAGCGAACGCAAAGGAGAAAACCTTTATAAAAACGTTCCATTTGAAAAAGATCAGAAAATCTTTGAATCGGGTATTGCATATTTTAAATAATAATTAACATTATAAAAACAGCGTCAAAGTATAACTTTGGCGCTGTTTTTTGTTATTTATTGTGTTTATTATTTGTAAAATGCAAATCTACCAATAAACGGAAGCTCTTTATCTTTTTCGTTAACTACGTTTACTATTCCGATAATTGCTAAAGTAATTACCGCAGCCCAAGCTAAAAACGAAAACAAGCCCGATATACAAATCGCAAATGCAGATGGAGTTGAGTAATACGCATATCCAAAACCAACCCGAGTAATGAATACCCCTTGAATAATTGCATTAACTATAGCATTAATAATTGTAACTACAATCTTTAATACAACAGAAAAAATCGTTAAAACAATTCCTTGGCCCACATGAAACCGAACACTGGGCTGATTTTTCTCAGGACTTACAACTAATCCGATAATCCACAAAATACTGATGTATGATAAGATCTTATATAGCTTGCTGTTGTTGCTTACTATCGGCTGCCCTACAGGTGGAATTGGCTGTTGATATGTACCTTGCTGCGGCGGTATGTTTTGAAACGGTGGTTGAGTATCTGCCTGATTTGTTGCCTGGCTTTCACGCTCTTGAACAGCTTCGGCGCAGTTGCAAACACCACCCTCAGGAATCGGTATTCCGCAATGGACACAAAATTTTCCCATAATAATTCCTCCAAAATTGATATATTAATTATACTATCTATAATTGTCAAAATATTAGCCGTTTTTAAAAAATAAACTTATTTGCAAATTTCATTATTATAATTAAATATGCAGATTGCAATTGCAATTAATGAAGCGGCTGAACAAAAGCTTGCAATAACAGAAAAAACACTTGGGAATGAATTAATATTTGAAAGAACCGCCAAAACAGAAATACTTCCAAAAATTATATTCATGACAGCAACAAAATTTGAAATTGGCATTGCAGGAGAAACGTTTTGTGCTGTTCTCTTCAGATTATTAATGCTTTTAATAATAAAAATACAATAAATCATAGGAAAAATAACAATTACACAAGATAAAATGAAGAGAATTAACATTACACCGATGGCGGCACCGCCTCCTGATCCTGGGATATCTAATGAATTAAGTGAGGTAGAAGCAATTATTAATGCCATAAGAAAAAATAATGGAATAAGGCATGTTATAATAAAATTAAAAATGATTACTCCTTTAATAATTGTAAGCCCCGATGTTTTAATATTAGGATTATTGGCATCTTTGCAGGTAAAATAAAAAAGCCAAAGACCAATACAAATTAATAGTGTCGGGATCAAGGCAATCAGAGAAAACCCACTGAAAAATCCTTGATACTTTGTAAAAACATCATATACATTAGAATAATTTGACCCCAATGATTCCCTAAAATTCGTATTTTCAAAAATATGGTTAATATTTACCGGAATAAATCCATTAATAATGCTAAATAAAAGCGACAGGCTAACCAAAATTGTAGCCACTAAAAAAATCATTGATGAACCTGCTGATTTTATAACATTTTGTGCAAAACTTGTTGAAAATACAGGATTTGGCTGAGTTGATGGCGGTGCCCAATAAGGTGGAGGTTGATATGCAGGTGGCTGAACATTAGGCTGCTGTGAATACATTGGCTGACTGCCATAAGGCATGGTTTGCTGAGGATTATTGTTAGTGTTTTGCAGCTGCACTCCACAAGTTTTGCAGAATGCAAAATCATCTTCATTTTGAGTACCGCAATTTAAACAATATTTCACACCTTATTCCCTCCAGTTTTACAGTTACTAATTTGATTATATGAATGTTTTCTGACTTTGTCAATGATATCCATAAAACAGGCTAATCACCAATACATAATAATAATATTAATAATGCAAAAAGTCATCTTTCATTACAAAAGATGACTTTAATCATTAAAAATAAATTAAGGTCCCAACACCCTAAAAACTGAATAAAGAGTAAGAGATAAAGCGAAGAAAAATAGCAGGGAAACCAAGAATGAAACGAAGAGAAAGTGATGAAACTTACGTTTCAAGAAAATGTCTCATGTTTCTTAATGGTCAAGCCCTCGACCGATTAGTACTGCCAAGCTGAATGCCTCACGGCACTTACACACGCAGCCTATCAACCTCGTAGTCTACAAGGGGTCTTACTCGAATAAATCGATGGGATATCTAATCTTGGAGCCGGCTTCACGCTTAGATGCTTTCAGCGTTTATCCGATCCGCACATAGCTGCCCAGCTGTGCCACTGGCGTGACAACTGGTGCACCAGCGGTGCGTCCATCCCGGTCCTCTCGTACTAAGGACA
>JAUZPX010000002.1 GCA_030705695.1 Bacillota bacterium | reverse complement strand
TTTAGCTTGAGCTATTGCAGCAGCTTTTGCCTGCGCTTCTGCCTGCTTTTGCATCTGCTCCATGTACTGTTTTACCATTTTTTTGCCCTGATCGCTTTCCATAGCGTCAACAATCATTACGGGCTTTTTAAAGATATTATCCAGATGCTGAACAGTGTCCTTTGAAAGATTGTCTTTGAGCTTATAAGTATCGTATTTTCCGTGCGTTGTCTTTGTATAATTATCCAGTACGGTTTGCTTATCTTTATCGCTCATAAATACTGTCATTTTATCCATTTCGGATTGACGAACCTCTGTGGGTGTGATATCAGTAATACCGTACTGCTGAATGCCTACATTTACGATGTCGGACATGTAGGCGGGCAGTGAGAGGTCGCACATAGCCTGAAGCACCAACAATCCAATAACAAGAATAATTGGAATAGTTGAATTCCGCAAGTTTTTAAAAAGTTTACCCATGTTATGTCTCCTTTTCCTCGTTTGATTTTTGCTTAAGATTGATTTCATAGAGCTTATTGACAAGTTCAATAAGCTTTTTAGTATCTTCTTCGCCCATTTCCTTAATGAATTCATCAAGCTTTTCAGCGATTATTTTTTTTCGCTGATCAAATACGTCATTTCCCTTTGGGGTGATTTGTAAAAAAGTTGAACGACGGTCATCTTTGTGAACGATACGTTCAATATAGCCCTTATCTTCAAGCTTGTTTATTTGTTGAGTCAGTGCAGGTTTTGAAATATCAAATTGCTTGTGAAGCTCCTGCATAGGGATCTCCATCTCAGCCTTTTTTACACAAAATTCACGCATGTGAAAGAGAATGTGAATCTCAGGGGATGAAAGATCAGCGTAAAGATCGGTATAAAGAGGATTTTGCCTTGGCCGCATTGAGTTTTTCAGGCGATTCATTGCTTGCATAAATTCTATGGTTAAAGAGTTCTCTGATGAGCTGTCCATTTGTTCGCCTCCTTAATAATTAATTAGCTTAACAATTATTTTAGTTAACCTTTAAGTAAATGTCAAGGAGTATTTTGTAAAAAAACGATAAATGATAATTTTCAGAAAAATAAACAGCAGGATTCATACAAACAAGTAAAAGATGTATGAATTCTGCCGAATAATTTCCTATCGAATAATAGTAACCGAAGCTACTTTTTCAATTTCCTTTTCTCGTTTATGCATTCGCAGCATGCACAGTGCAATTATGCATAAGAAAAGAGTAATTCCTGAAATAATAAGTCCTGCATTAAAGAATGGGGTTTCATAGGTTAGAGAAATTTTGCTGTACCCCGCTTGTAAAGGTATAATCATATATAAACCGTTTCCCTGTATGATATCAGTTTTTTTGCCGTTTACATGAGCTGTCCAGCCGTTGCTGTATGGCATTTGAACACACATGAGCTTTGGTTTATCAAGCGAAATATCACCCGTTATTTTGTTTGTGGTAATCTTTACGTTTTGCAATGTGTTTTGTTTTAAAGCAGAAACTTCATTTGGGAAAGAATCCATTGGATTACAGATGATAGACAGATTATCGTACGTTACTTTTGCTGTTGTATTAAATGTTAGTGTGCAGCTTGTTTGAGCATCGGTGCTGTAACCGAGATTTACAATAAAATCACGCAAGCCGCAACAGAAGTTGTCACGTGAAGTTCTGTACAAAATGCTGCGGGCGTTGTCAGCCGATGCTACATTAATGTTTAAGTCAATATCGCTTTTTTGTTTAAGAGCCACATCCACGCCGCTGAACTTAAGATACATTTCAGAGTTTGGTTTCCCTTTAAAATTAATGGTTAGAGTGCTCTTTTTCTTTGAAATTGTAAAACTGTTTTTTCCAAGTTTTATATTATCGTCAGGAACCAAGCTGCATGGTACTGAATACGTCTGTGGCTTGTAAGAAGTATCTTTTGTGTAGCCTAAAACAGGTTTATCAAGCATAACCGTCTGCATCATTGCATTTTGACGTTCTACTTCGTTCATTTTCATGAAGTCGTCGGTCAGCATGTAAGAAGAGTATGTGTATCCTAGAGGGAGAAAGTAGTCGTTTTGATAAAACCCGGGTATGGTTTGCTTTACGCCGTCCTTTACCGTTGTTACTTGACTGTAACCAAACGGTAAATGTGTTTCTTCATGGCTTGTTGTGTAGTATTTTACACCGCCAAGTGCGTTTAAAATCGTACGCTTATCAAAGCCGCCTATAAAGCTTGGGGTTTGGTCGGCGGTCGTTGATCCGACAAGCTTAAAATAATTATAAATATTAGAATTGAAAGTACTCAAAAATCCAGAGGTAGTATCATAGTGATATAACATACCTAGATTATACGAAAACGATTTTGTCGTGCCTTTAGGATTGTTGTCTGTTTCGTAGAGGGCTTTGTCGTCAATACGATAGAATTCGTTGTCTTTCGGAACTTTTGCTAAGTCATTTTTTGTTGTCGGTTTGTACCATGCTGTATTTTTAGCTTTTTCAAATTGGCTTGTATAGTTTTTATAGCCTTTACTGTATAGTGCAATACTGCTTACATAAACAAGAACTATTGCCATAACGAAAATAGTTGACTTAAAAATAATGTTTCTGGTTGGAATAGATAATCTTGTTTTTCTCAGTAAATTTAATAGGAGTAAAACAATAAACGTTACTGCCATTAGCGACAGTACAAAAACATAGTATTTTTGGTTGTTTTTATCTATTATAAAGAATGTGCTTGCAAACACAAACGTAACAATCAGAAAGGTTATAAACTCTTTTTTTGAGATATTTGACAGTTTTGGTATCATTGTTACCGTGATAAACGACATAATCAGAATAAACGCAAACGTCCAACGGTCAGATACATAGTTAAAGCCGTTAAAGACATAGCCAAATACGGGGATTAACAAAAACACAATACCAATGAAGAAAAGAATCTTCATAGAGCGGTCTTTTTTATTTTTGCGGATAAACATAAGGATTACGGCAAAGAATGCTAGAGGTGCTATACCGCTTGAACCCATAGAAGGGCTGAACATATTCAGAGCAAATGAAGTGTAATAAGAATAGCTGTAATATAAAAGATTTTTGTCCCCGCTTGTACCAACTCGGCCAAAACCGAAGAACCCTATAACAACAGGCAGGAAAATAAAAGCAGCAAGCGCAATACCTATTAAATAGCTTGCGATGAATTTTACAAGACATTTTCCGATATTTTTGAAGATTTGCTCCTTATGGTAGTCAAAGAAACGAACGGCAGAATAAATAAAAGTAAAAATCGACAGCATATAGAACAAATAAAAGTTGCTGATTGCTGAGATAAATACCATAAAAACAAATAACTTCGGGCTTTCTTTGCTCAGGATTTTCTCAACACCAAGCAATAAAAGCGGTAAATACACCATTGAAAGCTCAAAGAACGGATGGCGAATGGCAAAATACATAGTATATCCACAGAAAACATAGCAGATTGAGCCAATAAGTGTTGCAAATCTGCCTTTTTTCATGCGAAAACAAAATGCAGAAAATGCTAAGCCGGCACAGTACATGCGCAGTAAGCAAAGCAAATTATAAAGTATAAGAAAATATTTTGCTGGGCACAAAATACAAAGTAATTGGAAAGGATCACCGATGACATAATAATTCAGGGAATTAATTACATCGCCGCCCAAGCCTATTTGACTGCTCCACATGGTGACAGTCAGCTTGCCTGTGTGTACAAGACGGCTTAGTATACCACGGAGCCAATCGTGGAAAAATACAAGCGACGGATAATGCTGTTTATAGCCATCGAAACTCCACAAAAATGATTTATGCATTAATATAAATGTCGAAAATACGAGCGAAGCGCAAATGCAGAAAGATATTGTATAAAAAATAAAATAATTTAATTTTGCTCGTTTTGGACTTTTTTGATCTAAACGTTTTGCTTTTTCGCAGATTTTATGAAGCTTATTTTCAGATGTGACTGATGTCATACAATGCTTCCTTTCGGTGGCATTCATTACTCTTGAATGTCGATTAGACTATATAGCCAATTAACCTAAAAACTGCTCCGCCTTAGCGGTCAATTTTCCAATGTGCTGTGTTGTCCTCGTCGGAATCCGACAGGATTCCATCCTCCTCCGCCTTGCACATTGAAAAATCGCCTCGCAAATCCATGCGCAGTTTTCAAGTTAATCGACTATATACATAATTCTTTTATACTCGCACTAGTTTATCACAATTGTAAATTTTGTCAATTGCAATTTTGTTAAATTTTATTAAGAATAGCATACCTCATTTTGGTAACAATAAAAAAAGATTTTTTTATAAAATATTTGTTAAATTAATATCAAGGTCTTGAAAATTTCCAATTTATACTATATGATAATAATAATCATGAAAAAACGGAGGAAGAAAATTATGTCAGTAAAAGTTGCAATTAACGGTTTCGGACGCATTGGTCGTCTGGCATTTCGTCAAATGTTTGGTGCAGAAGGTTATGAAGTTGTTGCTATCAACGACTTAACAGATGCAAAAATGCTTGCTCATCTTTTAAAGTACGACTCAGCACAAGGACGTTATGCTAAAGGTGATACAGTTGTTGCTAAAGAAAATTCAATCGTAGTAGACGGCAAAGAAATCACAATCTATGCTATTAAAGACCCAAAAGACTTGCCTTGGAAAGAGCTTGGAATCGATGTTGTTCTCGAGTGCACAGGCTTCTTTGCTTCCAAAAAAGCAAGCCAGGCTCACATTGATGCAGGCGCAAGAAAAGTTGTTATTTCCGCTCCTGCCGGAAATGACCTGCCAACAGTTGTTTACAGCGTAAACGAAGATACACTTAAGCCAGAAGATACAATTATCTCTGCTGCTTCCTGCACAACAAACTGCTTAGCTCCTATGGCCAACACACTTAACAAGCTTGCTTCTATCGAAAAAGGCTTTATGACAACAATTCACGCTTACACAGGCGATCAGATGATTCTTGACGGTCCTCATAGAAAAGGCGATTTAAGACGTGCCCGTGCAGGCGCTGTAAATATCGTTCCTAACTCTACAGGTGCTGCAAAAGCTATCGGCCTTGTTATTCCTGAGCTTGCAGGCAAACTTGACGGTGCTGCACAGCGTGTCCCTGTTCCAACAGGCTCAACAACAGAACTTACAGCAGTTGTTAACGGTACAGTTACAGTAGAGCAAATTAACGAAGCTATGAAAGCTGCTTCAAGCGCATCATTCGGATACACAGAGGATGAGATCGTATCTTCTGATGTTATCGGAATTACAGTTGGTTCTTTATTTGACGGTACACAAACAAGAGTTACATCACTTGAAAACGGTAAATCACTTGTTAAGATTGTTTCTTGGTATGATAACGAGAACAGCTATACAAGCCAGATGGTTCGTACAATCAAATATTTCTCTGAACTCAAATAATTTAATAATCATAAAAGTACGCCGCTGCAATTAATGCAGCGGCGTTTTTGCATTTAAGTCGATTTATTGGGTTTTATTCGCTTTTGTCAGGAACAACCTTAACAGCTGTACCATAGGCAAGAACCTCGGTTATGCCTTGCATAACTTCGTTTGCGTCATAGCGAAATCCCACAATAGCATTTGCGCCAAGACTTTCGGCGTGCATAATCAATTCATCATATGCTTCTTCACGTGATTCCTCGCAAAGCTTTACATAGCCGCCGATTTTGCCGCCTGCAAGCGACCTGAAACTGGCGCCTATATTGCTGAAAAGGTCTCTTGAACGCACGGTAATGCCACGCACTAAGCCGTAAGTTTCCACGACTTTAAAGCCAGGAATGTCAAAAGTGGTTGTGATCAGTCTGTGATCCATAAAAACACCTCACATTTAATTATTTTATTTTACGGATAAAAATATCCGTTTTAAACCGACAATGTTTATAAAAAGCAGCTTGCTTTATTTAGTATTAACGGTGGTTAGCTGTAAATTCCTGTTTAATAAAGCATATCATATTAAAAAGCAAAAAACAATTATTTAGTGTATTTAGCTCGGAACTTTTTTGCCCAAGCTTCATAATTTATATTAGTTTATTTATAGTTGATTAACTCGAAAACCGCACAGCCTTTGCAGGCTATTTAATGCTGCACTGTGTTGCTCTCTTCGGAAACAGAGAGGATTTCATCCTCATCTGCCTTAGGAATTAAAAAAATCGGCTCGCAAATCCAAGTGCACTTTTCGAGTTAGTCAACTATAACTTTGTAAAAATAATATATGAACATTAAGGGTGAAAAGAAGTGCAGTCTGAAAATATATCCTTATCAGGGCAGGCAACCTTTCCGGCACATTCAGCTGCACCATCATACAGCCGCAATACTTATAAACATAAATCAATTTCTTTTATTAAGTTTTTAGGTCCGGCTTTTGTGGTCAGCGTTGCTTATATTGACCCCGGCAATTTCGCAACTAATATCAGCGGCGGTTCACGGCTCGGCTATACAATGCTGTGGGTTGTCCTTTGGAGTAATCTCATTTCTATTTTTTTACAGATAATGTCTGCCAAGCTTGGTATTGCAACAAATTGCAGCTTGCCTCAACTTTGTTCGCAGACTTTTCGCAAACAAACTAACTGGGCGTTCTGGATTGCGGCTGAAATCGGAGCCATGGCAACCGATTTGGCAGAGTTTTTGGGCGGTGCGTTAGGATTTTATCTGCTTTTTCATGTTCCGATGTGGAGCGCTTGTATTATGACAGGAGCGCTTACATTTCTTATTTGCCAGCTTGAAACATATAGCCAGAAGCTGGTTGAGGCAGTCATTACAATACTTGTGGCGGTAATTGGCGGAGCATATCTTATTGAGATTTTTTTAGCCAAGCCAGATTGGATGCAAGTAGGAGTACACACAGTAATTCCGCAACTTCCAAACGGTGATGCAGTTATTATAGCAGTCGGTATGCTCGGCGCAACAGTAATGCCGCACGTTATTTATCTGCACTCTCAGCTTGTTCAGTGCCGATGCTGTGACCAAAGCGACGACGGGAAACGATATCATTTAAAAATGGAAAAAATCGATATTTTTTTCGCTATGAATATTGCGTTTTTTGTAAATGCGGCTATGGTTATAGTTTCGGCTGCCGTTTTCTTCGGGAATCATAAAACAGTTGATACTATTCAACAAGCTCAGCTGTCACTTACGCCGATGCTCGGTGCACTTTCAGGTGGTGCCTTCGGCATTGCACTTTTGGCGTCGGGGCTTTCATCGTCAGCGGTCGGGACAATGGCGGGGCAGACAATTATGAAAGGCTTTGTCGGAATAAGTATTCCTGTACAGCTCCGCAGGCTAATTACTATGATTCCCGCAATGCTTATTATTTTGTCGGGTATAAACGCAATGGAAGCCTTAATTTGGAGCCAAGTGGCGTTAAGTTTTATATTACCTATTCCCATAATTCAGATGCTGTGTATTGCTAAGAAACGAGAGATTATGGGCAACTTTACAAACAGCAAAAAGACGCAGGGTCTTGGATGGATAATAGCTTTTGTTGTTATTATGATGAATATTATGCTTTTGTGCCAAACATTTTTCGGGATTTTCTAAAATTTTGCTTGAATGTCGTTGTTTAAGAAAAAAATAACACACTGATTTTGCAAGTAGCAAAGGTCAGGGTGTTATTTTTTGAAAGTATTATTTAAAAAATTCATTTTCCTACTCTTCAATGTATTCTGCGATATCAGAAAGATTGCATTTTAAAAATTTACACAAATCATTCAATGTATTTGTGGAGACAGACATATTTTTCTTCATACGTTGAATAGTGCTGCTGCTCATATTATGTTTTTCTCTCAAAGTATACGTGGTGAAACCTTTAGCTTTCATAGTTTCCCATAGTGGTGTATATACAATCATTTTAATCTCCCGTGTTTTGATACATCCTGCTTATAATTATGTATTTTATAAAAATTTTTATGGCTGAGGTTCAGCATTGCAGTGGCAGTGGCAGAGAATACATACAAGAACTACGAAAATAATCAGAACCATATCGGGGCTAAGGATACCATTACACATTGTTTTCGCCTCTTTCATAATAAAAGTTACTTCATATTATGAGGCATTGTTAAAATGTGTTACTGTTTATTTTCTGCCCCAGTGCGAACTTTCAGGGTGTTTTAAAGTTTCAATCATACATTTAGGCGTTATCTCTTTAAGTTCTATCCATGCTTTTGGTTCTGGCATATTTTCAAGATAGTGAGCATCGGAGTCAAGTAGCAGAATCATTTCGTTTAGTTTTGGGTGGGCTTGCTTCAGAAGTTCCACATCACCATTTGATGTTATCTCGGCGGCGGTGAATTCAGCTTCAGCAGGGATTTCGCCCAGCGCCGACAGTACAGAGTAGCTGTTTCTGTCGATATGCGCAGGAAAGCAAATTCCGTTGTATTCAGATATAAGCTTAGGCAGCTTATTTATACTGATTTTACAAGCTGTTACAAGCAAAATTTCTTCTTTACCTGTTACTTCATCTTGCTCGTTCATGATTATCTGATTACCGTATATTTCAGGCTTATTTTTAATTTTAAGTAAGTGATTGTAAACATATGTACCGAAAGATTCAGCGTCGTCAATCGTTTGGAACAAGCAAACGACATGAATTTCTTCGCTTGTGCATATTTCCATTCCTGGTACTACACAAAGATTGTTTTGTTGCCCGACTTTCATAACAGCCCTGCAATTTTTAACGGAGTTATGATCTGTTACGGCAATCAAAGAATAACCCAAAAGTTTTGCCATGTTTACAATGTTATTGGGAGTCATGTCGTTGTCGCCGCATGGAGACAAGCATGTATGCAGATGCAAATCATAATTTACTCGCATATTAAACCTATCCTAATCGACTATAATAATTGCCCTATTTTCATGGCAGTATGAAAACTGCTTTCTTCAGTGATATATATAGGGATGCCAAGAGTATCGGCTTTTGCTTTGGCGTCGTCATCAAGAGCAGCATTTTCTGTCAAAACAATGCAAGCAATATCTGCAAGGGAAGCAACGGCAATCGCATTGATGTTCCCCATAACAGTAAGCCAGATATCGCCGCTTTTTGCTCTTCCCATAACCCAGCTTAACAGGTCGCCAACATAACAGCCTGTAAATTCACAGTTTGTTCCTTGTTCGCCTGCTAATAATTTTAAATTAAATTGTTCAGCCAATTGTGCGACAGTCATAAATTCGGCTCCTTTTTATGATAATGACGACAAACTCTTAGCCATGGCTTGAAGCTGTTCTTTTAAAACGAATATACAGTCTGTAATTTTCGCATTGCCCTTTACAATATCTTCCGCCATTGCATGGCAGGATGGCGAACCGCAGGATCCGCAATCAAGATTAGGCAGATTTTTCGTTATCTCATCAATTTTTGTCATCATTTCCATTGCTTCCTCAAGGTTATCGGAAAGCTTAAGAACGGGAGTAAAATTAAGAGTGTTTGTCCAATGGAATTCTGTAGCGGCATTGTCAAGCGCATGATTCTTAGACACCGGGAGATGTTTTTTGAGTAACTGGACACGTGCCTGTGCAATATATGGATTTTCAATTGTCAATACGCCGCCGACGCAGCCGCCGTGGCATGCGTTGAGTTCAATGAAGTCAATATCGTTTATGCGTTCGTCTTCTAGTTCGTCAAGAACACGAATGGCATTTTCAATTCCGTCTGCTGCCAAATATTTATCGTTAAGCATACCTGTTGCCTCGCCGCCGCTGTTTGCCCAGCCGACACCGATAATTCCTGAAAAAGCAAGAGGTTCAATCTTTGTTAGTTTATCCATAGCCGCACTTAACTGAGGATATATACGGCTTATTGCGATTACGCCGTCAACGGCTGATTTTTCAGTTGCCATAGGCGCTTTTGCCTCTGTGACCTTTGCAGGGCAGGGCGAAATAAAAAACACGCCGATTTGGTCTTCGGGCAAGCCTGTTTTTTCAGATGCCTGTTTTTTTGCAAGCCTTGCAGACACCTCCATAGGTGTAAGCAGAGGCAGTACGTGATCGCATAATTCTGGGAAACGGATGCGTATAAGCCTAACAATAGCAGGACAAGCGCAGCTTATTACAGGCTTTTTCAGTTCGCCTGTTTCCATAAGCTTTCTTGCAGCTTCGCTAATAATTTCAGCTCCACGTGCAACCTCAAAGACGCTGTCAAATCCTATTGCAATCAGTCCGTTTAAAACAATGTTTATATCACTTAAGTTATTAAACTGACCAAACAAAGACGGAGCTGGCAATGCGATTTTATATGTAAAACTATCAATTACCGAAAGCGGATCTGATTTTGCTCTCTTTGCATGATGAGGACATACACGAATACACTCGCCGCAGTCAATACAACGCTCGGTCAAGATCATTGCTTTTCCGTTGCGTACTCGAATCGCCTCCGTCGGGCATCGTTTTATGCAGTTTGTGCAGCCGCAGCATTTTTCTTCGTCAAGGGTTACTGAATGAATGTATTCATTCATAATACAACACCTCAATTTGTTTCTTGTCTGAAATTTCGGCTTTTAAGGAGTGAAACTAAGCCTTAAGCCAATGTCTTTTTATTTGTTGGCGTTTACGGTCATATATACGGTAGTGCCAACTCCTAATTCTGTATCAATATGCATTTTATCTGTATATTTTTTAATATTCGGAAGCCCCATTCCTGCACCGAATCCCAAATCATGAATTTGAGGCGGTGCTGTCGAAAAGCCCTCCTGCATTGCCATGTCGAGATCGGGAATGCCAGGACCTTTATCTTCCATTTTTATCTCTATTTTTTCAGGATAGATATCAACGTCAATAACTCCGCCGCCTGCATGAATTACCATGTTGATTTCTCCCTCATACATTGCAATGGCGGCATTGCGAATAGCGGTTTTATCATACCCCAAAGATTTTAGCTTTTGCTTTACATCGCCTGAGGCTTCGCCTGCACGGGCAAAATCATCGCCTGATACCTCATAGAAAAGATGTATGGCATTCATTCGTTTTCGCAGCCTCCGGTTAATCCGTTAGAATAAAGAAGTCCACATGCTGTAAACATTCTGAGCTGTGTTTTTGCAAGAGTAATATTGCAGCTTTTTGCCAGATCAATAATTGTATCGTCAGGCGTTTTGCCACGAACAAAAACGATGCATAGCATATCCATCATTTCAGCAGTACGGACAACCTGAGGGTTCACAAGTCCAGTTAGCAAAACCGACTGATCCTTAACAAACGCCAAAACATCACTCATCATGTCGCTGCCGCAGGCTGTTTTGACTTCCGCATTCAAATCGCCCTCTGCAATAACCTCAGCGTTTAAAATCCTTATTATGTCTTGTACGTTCAAAATTAACACTCCTGTTTGAAATTTTTTTAATCAATAATATAATGTTATCATACAGTAGGGTCATATTGCAAGATTGTTAATAAGAATAAATTATTGGCAATAAAAATATTCGGTTTTGGAATATTTGCTCAAATTTAAAAATATAGTGAGATTGCATTGACAACTTATAAAAAAATGTGTTATCATTTGGTTAGCAAAGGCTAACGCTTGTTGAAAGCTTTTTATTTTTGGCAACAAGTTAGCAAACGCTAACTTACGGAGAGTGGTTTTATGAATACAGTAAATGAACTGAAAATCGGGCAAAAATGTGTTGTAGTAAGCCTTGGGTGCAGCGGTGCTCTGCGCCGTAGGATTATTGATATGGGAATAACCCCAGGTGCGGTTATTATTTTAAAGAAAACAGCGCCGTTCGGCGACCCGATTGAAATAAATGTAAGGGGATACGAACTTAGTATCCGCCGTTCCGAAGCAAAGGAAATTTTTGTTGAGATTAAAGAATGAAAGGAGGGAAAGCAGATGCCAAATTTTACAGAAAAAACACCAGTAATGCAAAAAACAAAAATGAAAACAATAACAATAGCTCTCGCCGGCAATCCAAATTGCGGCAAGACAACACTTTTTAATCAGCTGACGGGAAGTAACCAGTATGTAGGAAACTGGCCTGGGGTTACCGTTGAGAAGAAAGAAGGAAAAGTTAAATACGACGGCAATTATGATATAAGTATTATTGATTTGCCGGGCATTTACTCGCTTTCCCCATATACACCTGAGGAAATTGTTTCAAGAAACTGTCTGATGAATGATGCCCCTGACGTTATTATCAATATTGTTGATGCAACTAATATCGAGCGCAATCTTTATTTGACAACTCAGCTTATGGAGCTTTCCCGTCCGATGGTAATTGCATTGAATATGGTTGATGTTCTTGAAAAAAACGGAGATAAAATTGATTATGACTTGTTATCAAAAAAATTAAGAATGCCTGTTGTACCAATTTCGGCATCGAGAGGAACAGGGCTTGACAAGCTTATTAAAACGACAGTTGAAACGGCAGAGTTTATGATGATTAACGAGCATTTTCATTTCTATTCAGCTGAAGTTGAGAATGTGCTTTATAACATTGAAGATGCACTAAGCGAAGTTAATTCCAACATGAAAAATAAACGTTGGAATGCTGTGAAACTTTTTGAAGGCGACCACATTACATGGAAGCAATTCAAATTTACGAAAGCTCAAAAAGATCATATTGATTTTCATATCGGCGAGATTAAAACAACAAAGAATTTTGACAGAGAGATGATAATTGCCGACCAGCGGTATAAATTTGTTTGTGCCGTCTGTCAAAAAGCAGTACATAAAAAGCATTCTCAGGGGCATTTGACGATTACTGATAAAGTCGATAAAATCGTAACTAATAAATATTTTGCACTGCCTCTGTTTTTTGCGGTGATGTTTATTGTCTTTTTTATTACTTTCGGGCAGATCGGCGGCTTCTTTAAGAGTGGGGCCAACTGGCTTATTACAGGTGTGTTTTCAAATTTTGTTTCGCATCTTCTTGTATCGCTTAATGCTTCATCATGGGCTCGCAGCCTTGTCGTTGACGGTGTTATCGGCGGTGTGGGTGCGGTGCTTTCGTTTTTACCGCAGGTTACAATTTTGTTTTTACTGCTTTCATTTTTAGAGGACAGCGGTTACATGGCAAGAGCAGCATTTATTATGGATAAATTTTTTCGTGCACTTGGGCTTTCTGGCAGAGCTTTTGTCCCGATGTTAATGGGTTTTGGATGCTCTGTTCCTGCTATTTTAAGTACAAGAACGCTTGAAAACGAAAAAGACAAGCGTCTGACAATTCTGATGACTCCGTTTATGTCATGCAGTGCGAAAATGCCTGTTTACTTGCTTTTTATTTCAATCTTCTTTCAAAATAACAGTCCTTTTGTGATTTTCTCGATTTATTTAACTGGTATCATCATTGCTGTTGTTACTGCGTTGATCTTCAAAAATACTCTGTTAAAAGGGAAAACGGCACCTTTTGTAATGGAGCTTCCGCCTTATCGTTTGCCGTCGCCGAAAACACTTTTATTGCATATTTGGGACAGAGTAAAGGATTTTCTTGTTCGTGCAGGCACGCTCATTCTGGGAGCCACCATTGTAATATGGTTTTTGCAAAGCTTTAATTCAAATTTGCAAATGACGAGTAACGGCTCAAACAGCATTTTGGCATCTTTCGGGAGATTGATTGCACCGATATTTTCTCTGTGCGGCTTTAACGACTGGAAAGCGGCTGTATCTCTTCTTACAGGGCTGATTGCTAAAGAATCGGTTGTAAGCACTATGGCGGTATTGTACCCGGGATCTGCGCTTTCAGGAGCGTTTACACAGCTTTCCGCTTTTTCGTTTTTGATATTTGTTTTGCTATACACACCTTGCATTGCTGCGATGTCGGCTATATATAAAGAAATGAACAGCAAAAAATGGACTCTCGTTGCTATTGTTTATCAGCTTTTTGTGGCATGGTTCATTTCAGCATTGGTTTATAATGTTGGCTGGCTTATTGGAATACGATAACATAGTTAATCAACTAAAAACTATTTTTACTTTTGATGGGAGTTGAAAAAAATGACTGCAACTGATATAATCATTTTGATTATTTCCGTATTAATTGTCGGATGGACAATTTTTAGGCTGATTCGAAAACGAAAGAACAAAGGCTCGGAAACCTGCGGACATTGCTGCTCCGGCTGTGTGTACAGCGGCACTTGCAACAGTCTTGACAACAGAGTGGAAAGTGATAATTTAAATGGAGAAAAAAGAGATAATAAAAATCCATAAATGGCTTTTTGTATTTTTGGTAGCATATTTTCTTATTGGAATACCCACGAAATATTTCGTTGATGTTTCTTACTGGTTTTATATGGTCTGGAATGTGTTCTTGGCAAGTTTGTCAGTCGTATTCTGTCTTTGGTTCCGATTTTTTTCAGGTAAAAACCAAAGAAAGTTTGAAATAATATTTGCGGTTCTTTGGGTGTTGTTTTTTCCAAATGCTCCTTATGTTATTACAGATTTGCTTCATTTGCGTTCGGCAGCAGGCTGTTATGATGTTCCGAATTTATTACCGTATAAGTGCTTGATAGATTGGTACATATTGTTTTACACATTTATCGGCAGTTTTATAGGTGCAATTTGCACTTTGAGCTCGCTTCACAATATGCATTGTTTTGCGCTGAAGGAAAAGAAAAAATATGCCCGTTATCTGCCCATTATTATGTGTCTTCTTGGAGGAATCGGAGTATATATCGGGAGATTTGTACGCCTTAATTCCTGGGATGTTTTTAATCCACCGAAGTTTTTCAAGATGTTTGCCGACAGAGGCTTTTCGCTGTTTTCTCTTGAATTTATCGGCATAACCACAGTGACATTACTCATACTGTATGTAATTTATTACTTCTTATTAAAACACAAAATCATTGCATTTAATAAAGAATAATATAACGAACCGCACCGCAAAGCATATTCGGCTTAACGGTGCGGTTTTTAATTATATTATTTTGAATGTCCTTTTAATTCTTCGGCACAGAAACGAAATAGGTACTGTAAGTAAACCCCAGAGTGTACTGTAAATTAGGCAAATTTGTCCGAGAAAATTTATTGGGAGATGGGAATAATCCCAAACTTTAAGTTTTAACCATATGTTTACAACACAACCTGCAATAAGCTCCACGACCGTAATGACAGTGGAACCTATTATGCATTTTTTTAATAGAGATAACTTTTCATTTTTTGAAAAGATTTTAAATAAAATCAAAAAACATGTACCGCCTGCAATAAGCATTGTCCAGTGGGTATAACGCCTCCAGATGATCTCTATCGTTCCATAGGCAATACCACCAAGTGTGAAAATTAATCCGTCCTGTTTTACTCTTTTCAAATAAATCACCGCTATTATTTTTAACAGCGGTGATTTATTTATTCTAATAATATATTTTTTTAATCTTCTTCAGGTTTATCTGTTTTTAGCTTTTTTACAAGTACGGTTGTTATTCGCTTGTCAACTACGTTATTAACGGTAATTTCTAATTCGTTAATTTTAATACTTTGCCCGGGTTCAGGAACATGACCCATTGCTTCAAAAATGAAACCGCCTACCGAAATACTTTCGCTGTCGAAAAGCTTTTCATCAAGATCAAATAACTTAAGGAGATCATCAAGCGCCATATCACCGTTAATTTCATATGTGTCATCGGCTATTTTTGTATACATCAGTGCGGCTTCCTCGTCTTCGTCCCAGATATCACCGACGAGTTCCTCAAGTAAATCTTCCATAGTTACAATTCCCAAAGTGCCTCCATATTCGTCTGTAACTATGGCGATGTGGATTTTTTCTTTTTTAAAATCGTTAAGCATATGCGCCAATTTCTTTGATTTATAAACAAAGTATGGCGGTGTGATAAGTTTCATTATGTTTGGATTTTTGCCTTTGACAATAATTTCTAGATAATCTTTTGCATTTAGAATTCCGATAATATTGTCAACGCTGTCTTTATAAACAGGTAGACGGGAATATCGCTCATTTATGATGAGGTTTGTAATATCATCAATAGGGTCGTCAATGTCAATGGCAGTAAGATCCACGCGTGGAGTCAGGCATTCAAGAACGGTTTTCTCGTCAAAATCAAGTGCTGACTGTACAAGCTCACGCTCCTGTTTTTCCAAGACGCCTTCTTCTTCAATGCTTTCAATAATATATTTCAGCTCGTCCTCTGTGACAGACGGTTTTTTCTTTTCCGATTTTACAAGGAACAACGCTAGAGTTTTGAATTTCATCATCAGATATACAATAGGTGTAAAAAGAACGATAAACACTCTTAATACGCCTGCTATTTTCAAGAAGTAGCTGTCGCTTTTTTCTTTTGCAATACATTTTGGGATAACTTCTCCGAACGTCAGCACGACAAACGTCATCACACCAGTACTTACAGCTGCTGCGTAATCGCCAAACAAGTCTATAAACAATACAGTGGCAATTGACGAGGAAGCTAAGTTTACAAGCGTACTTCCAATTAAAATTGTTGTAAGAGTTTTATCAAAGTTCTTACAAATTTTTAAGGCATTTTGTGCTTTTTTGTTGCCGTTTTCAGCCTGATGCTTTAAGCGGATTTTATTCGCAAGAGAGAAAGCCGTTTCTACACTGCTGAAAAAGGCAGAACAGGCTACAAGAATAATAATGACGACAGCCAATATAATATCTTGGCGCAATTTTCTATCAACTCCAAATAACAAATAAATATTCAATTTAAATTATTCTTTTAAATAATCATTATTAGCATACTATAAAATCAAGAAAATTAATATATAATTTAGAAAAAAAGATAAATTTTCTTGCCGATAGAATTGTTTACTGATATAATATATCATAGCTAATTATGTATTTATTTGCAGCTTCACGGAAAACTATCCGTTGGAGGTGTAAACCATGAAAAATCAAAAGCAAGTTAAAAACAAAAATAATACAAATGTAAAAAATGAATTTATAAAAAATCCTGCCGATCAGGAAGAAGATGTTAATAATCCGTCATCTGAAAATAAAGGCGACGGACAGTCCGAGCAAATTAACGAGATGGGTTCGGTAATAGCGAGCAAAGGGAAATACCTTATCCACTGTTTAACGATTATTGGTCAAATTGAGGGGCATTTTATTTTGCCAGAGCAAAATAAAACCACCAAATATGAGCATGTAATTCCGCAGCTTGTAGCTATTGATGAGGACGACCGTATTGACGGATTGCTTATTTTACTGAATACTGTTGGCGGTGACGTGGAAGCGGGACTTGCTATCGCAGAACTAGTTGCAGGAATGAAAAAGCCGACAATTTCAATTGTTTTGGGCGGCGGACATTCAATTGGTATTCCTCTTGCAGTTGCTGCAAAACGCTCTTACATTGCGAAAAGCGCATCCATGACGGTACATCCTGTTCGTATGAATGGCTTAATGCTAGGCGTACCGCAAACTTTTGAATATTTCCAGAGAATGCAGGATCGAATCACAACATTTGTTGCTGAGAATTCCGGTATTCCCCATCAAAGATATCTTGAACTTGCTATGAATACCGAAGAGCTTGTCATGGATATCGGCACAATTCTTGACGGTGAAGATGCCGTAAGAGAAGGGCTTATCGATAAAGTCGGTACATTAAGCGAAGCCATGGCTGAATTGTATTCTATGATTGAAGAATATAAAAAGCAAGACGAAAAACAGGCAAAGCCGACAAAATCAAAACAAAAATCAAAAAAGTAATATTTTATATGGAACGAATATTCGTTCCAAATTACATAATGATGAGTTAAGGAGAAATACATATGACGATTCTCGATTCGATTATTCAGGGAGTAGTGCAAGGGCTTACCGAATTTCTGCCTGTTTCAAGCAGCGGACACCTTGCAATTAGCCAACATATTTTAGGAGTTACAAAAGACAATCTGTTTTTTGACGTTATGCTTCATGCAGGAACGTTACTGGCAGTTGTTGTTGTGTATTGGAAGATGATAATCCGCTTAATAGTTGCGCTTTTCTCAACGCTAAGCGATATTTTCCAAGGGAAATTCAAATGGAGCGAGCGTAACGAAGATTTTAATTTGATTATCATGCTGGTAGTAGGACTTTTGCCTTTGTTTTTGCTGTATATTCCTATTCCCTTTACAGACGGACAAACTGGTATGAAAATCTCGGAGGGAATCGCAAGTAATATTATAGTTGTTGGATTCTCACTTATTGTTACAAGTATTCTTCTTGCTATTGGAAAAAGCTGCAATGATAAAATCATTAAGAACTCTCCGCTGCGTGTTATGGTAAAAGATTCAGGAAAAACAAATTTAACATTTAAAGATGCTCTTTTCATTGGATTGATACAGATGGTTGCTGCTATATTCCCGGGGCTTTCGCGTTCCGGTTCTACGCTTTCAGCAGGCGAAATGAGAGGACTTAACCGCCAAACTGCTTTTGATTATACTTTTATTATTGCCATTCCAACAATTTTTGCAGCGGTTTTGATTGAAGGGCATAAAGCTTTGGCAATTAAGGGCGGAATTGGAATCAGCGGCGGAGTAATTGCAGTAGGAATTATTACTTCAGCTATTGTTGGATTTTTTGCAATCAAGCTATTCAGATGGCTTTTAAAAACCGATAAAATGGCAATTTTTATAGTATATACAGCTTGTATGGGATTATTGGTTCTGATTATTTGTTTGCTTGAAAATATTACAAATCAGAATTTATTTACGCAAGTACCCATAAACGGATCTTCTCTTGTACCCAGATAACCATTTAATGAGGTTTTTAGATTTAAGTGAAAAAACAAATTGTCTGACGTTTATTTTAGTGGAGTGAAAAAATGGCAGCAAAAATGAAAAAGAAAAGCAATATGAGAAATTCACAAAATAGAAAAAGTAGCAGAACTACGGTTTCTAAAAACAATCATGTACAGGCAAAAGCACTTGTGCTTTTTGCTTGTGCTCTACTTTTGCTGTTTCTAACGTTTATTAAAGGGCAAAATGTTTGGTGTTTCCTGCATAGTTTTTTGTTGGGACTTTCAGGATTGTGTGCCTTTTTATGGCCGCTCTTTATGATTTTCGTGGCTTTTACTTGGGCAAAAGAGAAACAGAATGCCCGTATAAAAGCGAAGCTTTGGCTTTCAATTTCATTTATTGTTTCTGCTTCTGCCGTTGTATATTTGTGCTTTTTAAATAGTACGCCGAGCGACAGTTATTTAAGCGGATTATCTTATGCATACTCAAACGGTACAGCCTTAAGAGGTGCAGGACTTCTGGGCGCATTTCTTGGCTATCCTATGGCAGTGTGGTTCGGACTTGTGGGAGCGAGAATTACGTTTATTATTTTGTCTGCCGTATTGTTTATGTTCTTAACTGGAATAACTCTTTCACATATTGCGGATGCCGCGAAAAAACCTGTTGCAGCCGCAAAAAGGTACAATGAACAAAGGCATCTTCGTGCTGATGAATATGAAGAATACGATGACTATATTGAATATGATGATGAATACGTCTGCGATGACGATGATAACGAAGAAAAAAGTGCCGAAAAACAGCACGACCGCATTGATATTCCGTTGTTCGGCAAAAACAAAAGAAAACATTATGATGAATCTATTGATATACCTCTTGAAGAGGGTAAAAAACCAATTGTTCCGAAATCTAAAAATACAGATAAAGCAGAGTATTTGAAAGAAATCACAAGTATTTTCAATAATGCACCCGGCTCGGAAAGCCTCATGGCTTCAGAGATTGCACAAAATATTTCTGAAAGCAAGAAAAGTCCTGTAACAGTGCCTGATGCCAAACAGCCTGATCCTCAAACCGTGCCAGTTGATTATAACGAGTTAATTAAAGGAATAGATACATATAAGTATCCGCCGATTTCACTTTTGAATCTTTCAAAATCAGCAAATGATGTTGGTGCCATGAACGAGCTGCAGGATAATGCTGCAAAGCTCATCACTACGCTTGAAAGCTTCGGAGTTTCGGCAAAGATAATAAATATCTGCCGTGGTCCTTCGGTAACCCGTTATGAGCTTCAACCTGCCGCAGGCGTAAAAATAAGCAGAATCACGAATTTATCGGATGATATTGCATTAAATCTTGCGGCTGACGGTGTTCGCATCGAAGCACCGATTCCTGGGAAAGCTGCTGTCGGTATCGAGGTACCTAACAAGATTGTCAGCATGGTTTCTATGCGAGAACTCATTGACTCGAAGGAATTCAAAAAAGAGAAAAGCAAGCTTGCGGTAGTTCTGGGACGTGATATTTCAGGCAATATAGTTATAACCGACCTTTCTAAAATGCCTCACCTTCTTATTGCAGGAACAACAGGTTCAGGTAAGTCAGTTTGCGTTAACTCTATTTTGATAAGTATTTTGTATAAAGCTTCTCCAGACGAAGTTAAGCTGTTGCTTGTTGACCCGAAAATGGTTGAATTTTCAAAGTATAAGGGCATTCCGCATTTGCTTATTCCTGTGGTTTCAGATGCTAAAAAGGCTGCCGGAGCTTTGAACTGGGCAGTTGGAGAGATGCTTAACCGCTATAAACTTTTTTCCGAGTATAATGTAAAAGATATTCATTCCTATAATTCAATGGTTGAAGATAATATTCGTGAGCTTGCTGAAAAGCCGCCTTTATTTGAAGAAGAACAGCAGCCAATGACAGCAGACGGATTGCCTATTCCTACTGAGAAAATGCCGCAAATAGTAATAGCGATAGATGAACTTGCCGATTTAATGATGGTTGCTCCGAACGAAGTTGAAGAATCAATCTGCCGTTTGGCGCAGATGGCAAGAGCCGCAGGCATGCATCTTGTTATCGCAACTCAAAGACCATCGGTAAACGTTATTACAGGCGTAATTAAAGCGAATATTCCAAGCCGTGTTGCGCTGAAAGTATCTTCACAAGTTGACTCACGAACAATTATTGACTTTGGCGGAGCGGAAAAGCTTATCGGCCGAGGTGACATGCTGTTTTTACCTGTGGGTGCATCAAAGACTTTGCGTGTGCAGGGATGCTATGCCTCCGACGAGGAAATTGAAGGTGTCACCGCCTTTTTAAAGAAGAATGCAAACTTTAAGTATGATGAAAATGTTATTGAACAGATTGACCGTATAGCTGCCGAAGATCTAAACAAAAAAGGCAAAAACGGTGGCTTAGGCGGAGAAGAATCCGAAAGCAGCGACCCAATGATGGAAGATGCCATAAAATGTGTTGTTGAAGCAGGACAAGCTTCGACCTCCCTTTTGCAAAGACGCCTTAAACTCGGATACGCCCGTGCAGGACGTCTTATAGATGAAATGGAGCAAATGGGCATTGTAGGTCCGCATGAGGGCTCAAAGCCAAGAAGCGTGCTAATAACTCATCAGGAATGGCTTGAACGAAGAAATAATTTAGGATAAATATAGTTGATTAACTCCAAAACCGCACAGCCTTTGCGCACTATTTTCCGCTGCACTTTGTTGTCCTCGTCGGAATCCGACAGGATTCCATCCTCCTCCGCCTTGCGCATCAAAAAATTGCCACGCAAATCCAAGTACACTTTTCAAGCTAATCAACTATAATTAAACGGAGAAAATAATGGCATTTTTACCTATAACAAAAAAAGAAATAGAGGATTTAGGCTGGGATGCACCTGATTTTGTCTTCGTTACAGGTGACGCATATGTTGATCATCCTAGTTTCGGCGTGGCCATAATTTCACGTGTCCTTGAGGCAAAGGGTTATAAAGTCGCAATCCTTGCAGAACCTGATTTCCGAAGTAAAAAGGATTTTATGCGGTTCGGCAAGCCAAGGCTTGGTTTCCTTGTGACAAGCGGCAATATAGACAGCATGGTTGCACACTACACAGCAGCAAAACGCAAGCGCAGCGACGACGCTTATGCTTCGGGCGGTAAATCAGGCAAACGCCCTGACAGTGCCGTAATTGTATACAGTAAGATTTTAAAAGAAATGTATCCCGATACTCCTGTAATTATTGGAGGACTGGAGGCGTCTTTAAGACGATTCGCCCATTACGATTATTGGGACGACAATGTTCGCCAATCGATTCTTATAGATTCAAAAGCAGATATACTAATTTACGGGATGGGCGAAAATCAGACAATTCAAATCGCCGATTTATTAAACAGAGGCGAAGAAATAAAGAATGCCGATAATATAAAAGGAATTTGCTATGTTGTAAAGTCTGATGAATATAAGCCTATGTCGGTCGTTGACTTGCCAAGCTTTGAACGTGTCAGTGAATCGAAGAAGGAATACGCCGTTGCCGCCAGAAAACAAATGGACGAGCAGGATGCCGTCCGTGGCAGAACAGTTATTCAAAAGCACGGTAAGGAAATATTAATTCAAAATTCTCCGATGCCGCCGCTTACAACAGAAGAGCTGGATTTCGTTTACTCACTGCCTTACGAGAGAATGTATCATCCCGTTTATGAGTCTGTGGGCGGTGTACCGGGTATTGAAGAAGTTGAGTTTTCAATTACACATAACCGTGGCTGTTTTGGTGCATGTAATTTCTGTTCTCTTGCATTTCATCAGGGGCGTAGCATAGCGGTGCGAAGTGAAGAATCGATAATCGAGGAAGCAAAAAGGCTTACCGAAAACCCTCGTTTCAAAGGATATATTCATGATGTGGGGGGACCTACAGCGAATTTCAGGCTTCCGTCTTGTAAAGCGCAGGCGGCAGTCGGGTTGTGTAAAGGAAAAAAATGTCTTGCGCCGCAGCCCTGCAAACAGCTTCAAGTTGACCACAGCGAATATCTTGATATGCTCAGAAAATTAAGAAAACTACCAAAAATAAAAAAAGTATTTATACGTTCTGGTATTCGATTTGATTATCTGTTAGAAGACGAAAGCAATGAGTTCTTTAAAGAGCTTGTGTCGTACCATATCAGCGGACAGCTAAAAGTTGCACCTGAGCATTGTTCGGCTGCCGTGCTTGATAAAATGGGCAAGCCACATATTGAAGCATACAAGCGCTTTTCAGATTTATTTTATCAAATAACAAAGCAGCAGGGAAAAGAGCAGTATTTGGTACCGTATCTTATGTCATCGCACCCCGGGTCAACGCTAAAAGATGCAGTTGAACTTGCGCTGTTTTTAAAAAAGGAGCATATACGACCTGAGCAGGTTCAGGATTTTTATCCCACCCCAGGTACGATTTCTACATGTATGTTTTATACGGGGCTTGATCCGTATACTATGAAAGAAGTTTTCGTACCGAAAACTCCGAAAGAAAAAGCCATGCAAAGAGCATTGTTGCAATATTTTAATCCAAAAAATAAAGATATCGTTATTGAAGCACTGAAAATTGCTGGCCGTACAGATCTTATCGGCAGCGGCAAGAACTGTCTTATTAATGCGCCTTTGTCAACTGTAAAGTCAAAAACACAAGTAAATTTGCAAAAACAAAAGAAAACAAAACGGCAAAACAGCAGAGGCAAACGTAAATGAAAAGAAAAATTTTGCTAATTTCCGTAATTTTTGTTATTATATGTTCATTACTATTTTCATATGGCGGCAGTTTAGGCATTCCAAATTGGCAACAGATTTTCGGGTTTGCAGGTCTTTCAACATTTAACAGCAATATTGAGTCACCGTTTGCCGTTCATGTTATTGATGTCGGAAAAGCAGATTCAATATATATTAAATGCGAGGATCAAAATATCCTTATTGATTCTGGTGCACCGTCTTTGAAGCCGAAAGTAATTGATTATCTTAAAAGCCAACATGTAAATACGCTTGACCTTGTAGTTGCAAGCCACAGCGATGATGACCATATCGGAAATCTTGCGAAAGTGATAAAAACGTTTTATGTTAAGCGTTTTTGCACAGACAACGAAGATAAATCCACGGTTACAAATATTAGCTGTTACAACAATATGCTCAGTGCTTTGAAATCGAAAAACATTCCTGTTGAACATCCCAAAGCAGGACAACGGCTTAACTTAAAGCACGCAAGAATCGATGTGCTTGCTCCTCTGAATAAATATAATAATGCCAATGATTCCGCATTGGTTTTGAAAATTACTTACGAAAAAACAAAATTTCTTTTTACAGGCGATATTGAAAACCCTGCCGAGGAAGATATTCTAAACAGCGGAGAAGATATATCGTGCGATGTGCTTAAAGTGGCGCATCACGGAAGCAAGACTTCTAGCTCGCAAGAGTTTTTAGATAAAGCAAATCCGAAATATGCAGTGATTTCCGTAGGACCTGACCGAAATAATCTTCCCGATAAATTGGTAATAGACCGAATTTTGTCCGATAATATTCATCTGTTTCGCACCGATGAAGACGGCACGGTGATATTTACAAGCGACGGGGAGCATATTAAAACATTAACGGAAAAATCACGTTAGGAGAGAATATATTTGAAAAAGCTAATCTTTGACCGTTTTGAAAACGGGTTTGGAATCTGTGAAGATAAAGAAAAAAGAACATTTGCGATTCCACTTGATGAAATGCCGAAAGAAGTTAAAAAAGGCGATGTTATTGAAATTACCGATGAAGGTGAAATTTCAATAAATCAGGAAGAAACAAAGCGTCTGCTTAACGAGAAAAAAGCGAAGCAGTCAAATTCGTCGAGAAAAGTATTGTAAATATTCGGATGCATGTTTTACATGCACATAAAAATAAAATCCTTGCCCCGATATTTATGGTGAAGGGAATTATCATTGGATTTCTTAAGGAGTGCAGAAAATGGGAGTATTTGAAGAGTTAAACGCAAGAGGACTTATTGCTCAGATGACAAATGAAGAGCAGGTGAAAGACCTGCTTAATAACAAAAGAGCAATTTTTTATATTGGATTTGACCCTACGGCAGATAGCCTGCATGTTGGCCATTTCGTTCAAATTATGGTAATGTCGCACATGCAGAAGGCAGGGCACTTGCCTATTGCTTTGTTTGGTGGAGGTACAGGAAGAATCGGTGACCCGACAGGAAAAACCGATTTGCGTAAGGTGCTTACCGACGAAGAAATAGAACATAATATTGAATGCTTTCAAAAGCAAATGTCAGGGCTTGTTGATTTCAGCGACGGCAAAGCGCTTATGGTAAATAATGCAGATTGGCTTCTTAATTTGAATTATATTAATTTTATTAAGGAAATCGGCGTATATTTCACCGTAAATAAAATGCTTGCGGCCGAATGCTATAAGCAGCGCATGGAGCGTGGCGGACTTACATTTTTTGAGCTTAATTATATGCTTATGCAAAGCTACGATTTTTATATTTTAAATAAAAAATACGGATGTACGCTGCAACTTGGCGGTGACGACCAGTGGAGCAATATAATTGGCGGCGTAGAGCTGATTCGTCGTATTGCAGTTAAGGAAAGCGAAGAAACAGGCAACCCGATTCCGGAAACGGCTCAAGCCTGCGGTATGACATTTACACTACTCACAAACAGTGAGGGTAAAAAAATGGGCAAAACAGAAAAGGGAGCTGTCTGGCTTGATCCGAACAAGACAAGCCCGTATGAGTTTTACCAGTATTGGCGTAATGTCGGTGACGCAGATGTTATCCGCTGCCTGAAGATCTTAACATTTTTACCTATGGAAGAAATCAACGAGCTTGCAAAACTTAAAGACAGTGAAATTAACAAAGCAAAAGAAGTTCTTGCTTTTGAAGTAACAAAGCTTATTCACGGCGAAACAGAAGCAATTAAAGCACAAGATGCCGCAAAAGCGCTTTTCGGTGCAGGAAGTGATACTGAAAATATGCCGACAACAGTAATTTCCGAAAGCGATTTTACCGACGGTGCGGTTTCGGTTCTCGATTTGCTTGTGCTTACAAAGCTTGCTCCGTCTAAAAGTGAAGCTCGCAGACTTGTTATTCAGGGTGGGATTTCTGTAGACGACGAAAAAGTTACAGATGTAAATGCAAAGATCGATAATAATTGCTTTTCAAACGGATATATAGTATTAAAAAAAGGCAAAAAAATCTTTCATAAAGTAACAAAATAATAGCAAAATATTTATATAATAATATATTAAAGGCGGGTGAGGACATGAAGAAAGTTTTTGGTGAATTCCGAGCATTTATCTTGCGAGGAAACGTAATGGATCTTGCTATTGCCGTAATTATCGGTGCGGCGTTTCAGTCGATTGTAAGTTCACTTGTAACTAATATTATCTCACCGATTATCGGTATTTTCGGCAAAGCTAATTTTGATTATCTTATTTGGCATATTCACGGTGTCGATATCAAATATGGGGCGTTCCTCACTGCTGTTATAAACTTTCTAATTATTGCATTTGTGATTTTCCTTATGGTAAAAGGAATGAATAGAATATCGAGGATAAACAAAAGAACAGAGGAAGCTCCCAAAAATAAAAATTGCCCTTATTGCTGTAGAGAAATTGATATTAATGCTTCCAGGTGCCCTCACTGTACTTCGCAATTGGATAATTAGGAGAGATGAATACCCATGTCCTCAAATACTCCTTATAACAGAAGACAACCGCCGCCAAACTCTAAAAATATGCAAAGGCATCATTCTGTGAATCCGACTGAATCACCGTATTCACATACAAATATGAAGCCGAATCCAGGCTCAATACATAAAACGGATAATCGACCCAGGAATTATCCGCAAAACTATAATCATGCTGTTCAGAGGGAGTTTCAAAGAAAAAGACCAAATTATCTTTATCAGTTAAGAAAGCATCCGAAGCTTGCTTTTGGAGTAGTGATTTTAGCGGTTGTGGCAATTATTTTTGTTATTAAGATTAATTCAAATAATTCGATTGGCGCAAAAAAAACCAACGTTCCTGAATTTGTGTTACCGAAAAATTTTATTAGTGTTAACAAAACCACCGAAGATATACATACGGGAGAATTGATTCTTGTAAACAAACAGCATGAATGCGAGATAAACGGTGAAAACCTCGAGAGTGTAATTGACAATTCAAACAAAAAATATCAGGTTTCCAGTAACGATGTAAAAGCAAACAAAGTTCTTATAAATGCACTTAACGATATGCTTGGCGATTTTTACAAATATGCCGGGAAAACCGATGTCATGGTTGCAAGCTGTTTCAGAAGCTATGTTAAGCAGGAAAAGCTTTATCAGGATGAAATTGCGCAGGTAGGCAAATCTGAAGCAGGAAAATGGGTTGCAATTCCTGGATACAGCGAGCATCAAACTGGTTTTGCAGTTGACCTAACATTATACAATAAACATTTGACGACCGATCAATACAACGGAAAAGGGATTTATTCTTGGATTAATGAAAATTGCTATAAATATGGTTTGGTGCAGCGTTATCAAACGAGTAAGAACAGCATAACTCAAATTTATAATGAGCCTTGGCATTTTCGCTATTTGGGTGAACCTCATGCTTATTATATGAATAATAATAATTTTTGTTTTGAAGAGTATGTAGATCTTTTGCATAGCCGCTCAAAGAGTAATCCACTGGTATTTACCGATTATTTAGGGAAAAAATGGGCAGTTTATTATGTAGCGTCAACCGGATTTAATACGCAAGTTTCAGTTCCTGTCGGATATTCATATACGATTTCAGGCGATAATGTCAACGGTTTTTTCGTAACTGTTATGTTATAGTCAATCGACTTAAAATAAAGTGGGGATATCTTACTTATGGGTTTTGGCATTAAAAAAATCATTCAAAATATTGCGATTTTTTTATTGATTCTTGTAAGCATATTTAGCATGATTTCATCATTACCGCAGCGGTTTGAGGCTGTCAGCAGAATCAACGACTATTATCATCGCCATATTGATACAAATACGATGGCTATGCACTCAACTTTGTCGTTTGTGTTGGGTGCTATTGGCGTATTTTTGGCGATAAGATTATATAAGCGTGTGCGTTTGGCATGGATAATTGAAATGATGGTTATTACAGGTCAAATAATATTACAGATTTTACGCACACAGCACTTTTTAATGCCAATAACAGTAATTGAGTTCATAATCCTTATTGTTTTAGGGGTAACATATAAAGATTTTTCCAGACAATCAGACCGAATTACAGTAAAATGGGCTTTAATTTTGGTGCTTATTTCTTTTTCACTGGTTGTTTTGAATGCAGCTATTGGTTTGCTGATTATGAAAAATCAATATCATGGAATAAAAGATTTTGGTGACGCGTTATGGCGTTCTTTGAATTTTCTGATTCTTATGGATTTACCGTCTTCTGGCTTTAAGTCAAATACAGGCATGGTTTATGCTAATTCCTTGTTGACGCTAAACTGGATTTGCATTTGCGCATCTGTGCTTTTAATTTTAAAACCGCTGATTTATAATACGATTTCACATAATGTTGACCTTGAAAAAGTGCATAAGCTTGTAAAAAACTATGGGCAGAATCCTCTTTCGTATTTGGCGCTTGAGAATGATAAAAAATACTTTTTCGGTACGAATGTACACGGTGTTGCGGCATATACTATGGCGGGAAACGTGCTCGTTTGCTGCGGCGATTTAATTTGTGATAAGCGTGATGCTCTGATTTTTATTTCAGAATTAATGCAATTTTGCAATCAGAATGGATGGAGCATACTTCTTCTTAATGTTACAAAGCATTTATTGCCGCTGTATAGGATTTCAGGATTTGGTACAGTAAAATACGGCGAAGACGCATGTTTTAAGCTTGAAGAATATACATTAAAAGGCAATAAAGTAATGAAAGTGCGAGCGGCAATTAATCACGCCAATAAAGCAGGTATTACCGTGCACGAGTATAGACCGATTGAATTTAAAAACTCGGAAATCGAAGCTGAAATTAACGATATTTCAAAGCAATGGATGGAGGGGAAAGGTGAAGAACTGTCGTTTATGTTGGGCAGCATCAATCTCCATGATCCGTTGGAGCGCAGATATTTCTATGCTCGTGATAATGAAGGTAAAATGCTCGGATTTGTTGTTTTTTTACCTTATGACAACGGAAAAGGGTATCTTGCCGATGTAACAAGACGACTTCCAGATGCACCGCAGGGAGTGCTTGAGAAAATCATCTACGATGCGTTTATGACATTCAGAGATGAAGGTGCTGTTTGGGGAAATTTGGGGCTTAGCCCGCTTGCCAATGTTCGTGAGGGAGACAAGAAAAAGATTACAACAACTTTGTTTGAGTTTGTTTATGAAAATCTTAATAATTTCTATGGATTTAAGGCACTTCATCATGCAAAGCAGAAATATAATCCGACTTGTTGGGAGCCGAGATATGTTGCGTTTTATTCAAAGCCGTTCTCGCCTCAGTTTGCTTATGCAATTGTAAAGTCACAGCATCCTAAGGGTGTAATAAATATGATTAGGAAGTAAAAAAAGACCGCAAAAGCGGTCTTTTTTAATATGTTCTTTCACAAATTTCATTAATCTTATCACGAAGCTTTATGAAATCTTCAAAAGCGGCAGGCTTTTGATTTGGATTTCGTAAAAGTGCAGCAGGATGTAAAGTAGCCATCATAAGAACATTTTTTCTTTCGAAGAAAATACCGTGTTCTTTTGTAATTTTGATATCAGGTTTGATAATCTGCATTGCGGCAATACGGCCAAGAGCTACAATAATTTTCGGACGCATAAGCATAACTTGATTTCTAAGCCAATTGATGCATGCTTCTTGTTCTTCTGGAAGCGGATCACGATTTTTCGGTGGTCTGCATTTAACAATATTAGCTATATATATGTTGTTTTCTCGACTAAGATCTACGGCTGCCAGCATTTTATCAAGAAGTTGCCCAGCACGTCCAACAAACGGCTCGCCTTGCAAGTCCTCTTTTTCTCCGGGGCCTTCGCCGATAAACAAAACTTCGGCGTCCTTTTTTCCTACCCCGAAAACAACATTATTTCGTGTTTCACAAAGTCCGCATTTTCGGCACGACTTACATTCAGTTTCAAGTTCTTTCCAGGTTTGAATCAAAAAATCGACATCCTCTTAATTATTTTATATATTGACAAATTTAAACAAATTTCTTAAAAATTAAAGTTTCAGTTGAAAAATCAATCTTGATATTATACAATAAAGCGAACAGTATTTTAATCATAGCAACACGAAGAAAGGCAGAAAAAATGGAAAACAAAATTATAGTTGAAACATCAGCACGTCACATTCATGTATCTGAGAAGGATTTTTACAAGCTTTTCGGCGAAAACGCAAAGCTTACAAATAAAAAAGATCTCTCACAGCCAGGGCAATTTGCCTGCGAAGAAAAAGTTACGGTAGTTGGTCCGAAAGGTCAGCTGACAATGTCAATTTTAGGGCCTTACAGAAAAGATACCCAAGTTGAGATGTCACTTACTGATACATTTAAAATCGGAGTTAAAGCTCCTATAAGAGAGTCAGGTGATGTTTCAGGAACACCAGGATGCAAGTTGATAGGTCCTGCAGGCGAATGTGAAATCGAATGTGGTATTATTGTAGCAAAGCGCCATATTCATCTTGATCCGCCAACAGCAGAGAAATTCGGTATTAACGACCAGCAGATTGTAAAGGTAGCAGTAGGTGCCGAGGGCAGAAAAATCATTTTTGATGATGTTGTTGCCCGTGTGAACGCTTCTTATGCCCCTGCTGTACATATCGACACAGACGAAGCCAATGCCGCAGGACTTTCTGGAACTGTTGAAGGTATTGTAATATCTTAAATATGTCTTTGATTAGTCAGTGCAATGAAAATTGAAAAATAGTGAAATATACTTCCGCCGATGGTAAACAAATGCCAAATCGAGTGGAAGTATTTTATTTTCTTGATTGCATAGAAAACAATGCCGACAGTATAGAAAATGCCGCCAACCATCAAAAATACTAACGCCAAGCTGGAATTACCAAAATTATTTATTAATGAGGGTATAGCAAAAACAATAGCCCAGCCCATAATCAAATAAAGAACTACAGAAGGCTTACGGAACTTCTCAAGGTCGATGGAGTTTAAAGTGATTCCAATAGCGGCAGTACCCCAAATTATGCCTAATATTGTCCAACCAAAAGTCCCATGTAAGGTGACAAGCATATAGGGCGTGTATGTTCCTGCAATCAGAATAAAAATCGTGTTATGATCCATTATCCTGAAAAAGTGCTTTGCATTTACATGTGTTATTGAGTGGTATAGCGTTGACATCGTGTACAGACAGATAAGCGTGAAGCCGTAAATTGCAGCACTTACCACGCACCAGGCATCGCCATAAATTACAGAAAAAACTAATAAGACAACGGTTCCTGCAATTGCAAGTAAACTGCCTGCACCATGAGTTACGGAATTGAAAATTTCCTCGCCAAGTGTGTATTGCTTTACGTATTTGCTTGTAGAATTAGAATTCGTTTTCGTGCGTTCCCGTATGTCTTCGCTATTATCTGAGCAATCTACTTTTACTGCATTATGTGATTTCGGTTTATTTGATTTCAAAGCTATGAGCCTCCAATGTTATTTTAATATATGCATTTAATATCCCCGAACACCTTCAAGAGATTCGTCATTTTCAACCCAGTCTTCAACGTAAACGGCAGTGAATTCGGATTTTTTGTTGCGGATTACTACACGGACAATCCCAGCATTGATAATCATGCGCTTACACATGGAGCAAGGGCTGGCGTTTTCAACATAATCTCCTGTTTTTGCATCTTTACCCACAAGATAAAGAGTCGCACCAATCATATCATTTCGAGATGCGTGAATTATTGCATTTGCTTCTGCATGAACCGAGCGACAAAGCTCATATCGTTCACCTCTTGGGACATTTAAATTTTCGCGAACACAGGCACCTGTATCTATGCAATTTTTTCTGCCTCTTGGTGCTCCAACATACCCGGTGGAGATAATTTGATCGTTATTGACAATAAGTGCACCAAAATTTCTGCGCAGGCATGTTCCTCTTTCCAAAACAGTCTCAGCAATGTCAAGATAGTAATTTTCCTTGTCAATACGATTCATTTAAATTGTCTCCCCTATTATTATTAATAGCAAAATTTACTATAATTATAATGATATTATTTAATTTTTTCAAGAGAATTAAATAGTTTTTTGTGGACTTGTGCAACATAGATAATATTATCTGAGTTTTCTGTACATTGCTACAAAAAAAATTTTTTTAAGCAGAAGCTTTTGACATAATAAAAAAGAATTGATATACTATTTATGCTATAAATTATGCAAAAATAACTAAATTAAGAGGGATGGAAAAATGGTTTGTAAAAGTCACAAAATAACAAGCATTGTCCTGTCGGTTATATTACTCGCCACTGTTTTTTTGGCAGCAAATGTAAACGATATCATAAATGCAAAAGCCGCCACGGGAGATATCGTGTATTTCAATGCACCTGCAACATGGACAACGCCTTGCTGTTATGCATGGAATCAGACGGTTTCACCAACAATTTCCAATAGTGCATGGCCGGGTGTGGCAATGACAAAGGTATCTGGAACAGTTTACTCTTTCACATTTGATAAGGACTACAAACAAATAATCTTTAGTAACAACGGCGCAAGTCAAACAGCAGACTTGGCTTATCCCGGAGCTAATCAGATTTATGATTATGCTACAAACAAATGGTCTACTTATGATACAACAAAAGCAAAACCGTCATTTACTGTAAGTAAGGCTTCAGGTTCAAACTTTACTACAGATACGCTTAGCTTAACTGTAACTGTTAATAACGCAACCACAGCAACGTATCAGATTGATTCTGCAACTGCAGTAAGCTTTTCAGGCACAACAACCATTACAATGGGTACAGGTATTGCTGTTGGCTCTTCAACTACGTTGAAATTGGATGCAACAAACGCTAACGGTACAGATACAGAAACATATACATACAACAAAAAATCTCCTGTAGCAGCCGGAGATGACGGTCATACAACTCCTGCCGTTGGAGGTTATTATGGAACTAATCCAAACGGTCAGGTAGGTAAAGAATCTACAGTCACAGTTGACGGCTCACCGAGCGAATGGACTTCATCAATGAAAATTGCACAGGGCGTTGCTAATGACGATCCCCGTGTATATTATTTCCAAGATTCAACAGGATGCTCCGCAATGCACGAAATTGCAATGGATGACTATGCTTTATATGCTTGCTGGGATAATGATAAACTCTATCTCATGTGGGAAATGGCAAACGTGAGTGACATTGTTGATCCTTCTGAAGACTTCCCGCTTTCACAGGGCAATTTATGGATTAACAATATGCCTATTTTCCTCGCATTCAGCACAGATCCTACAAAAGCATGCGATAACTCAACTACAACTGAAAAGACATTATGGGGTTCTAACATAAACTTTACAACACATATGGATACAATGATTGCATGCTCAACAAACGGTTCTAACGGCCCATATGTTTACCATTGTAATGATAACGGTAAATTTGTTGAACAAGGCGCCTCAAAAGCAACCGATATTTCACTCAAATGGGGTAACGGTATTCTTGATACAAGCCTTTATGGTGTAAACGGCGGCTATGGTTCACAAGGCGGAAGAAAAATTGGTGATACATACGATGCATCCTCCAATTGGGTGGATTTTGATACCCTCAGCCATAACAAAAAACTTGATATGACATATGAAATGTCCATTCCTTTCTCTGAGCTTGGAATTGACAAAAACTATCTCGAGACAAACGGTATCGGCATCATGAAAATCAGCACATTCGGAACATCAGGTATGAACTGCTTACCTCATGATCCTTCCATGATTGACAATGCAGATCAGCCGTATTCCTTTGATCCTTCAACTTCTGCTGAAAAAGAAGATAACGACGTGATTACAGTTCCTTTTGCACGTATTGGTAACCTAGGTTCACAACAACCAAGCACTACAGCAACAATTGCTTCTAATCCAGTAACAAATCCTGTTACAAACCCAGTAACGAATCCGGTAACGATTCCTGCAACCAAGCCAACGAGTATCGTTACAAATCCTGCGACTAGCCCAGCGACAAATCCGATTCAGTACGTTCTTGGCGATGCAAACAAAGATGGTGTGGTTTCATTGAAAGACGCTACATATTTACAGAAATATCTGGCAGGAATGATAGCAAGCCTTGATGATTATCAAAAGCTTGCATGTGATGCAAACCAGGATAAAACAATAAATCTGAAAGATGCTACGCTGATTCAGAAATATCTTGCAGGCATGGTAACACATTTAGGTGTACAATAAGGAAATAAATAATATGACCTCGGGAGAAAATTCCCGAGGTCGTTCTTTTTAAACATTGATTTTTTTATTTAATAAGATTATTTTCGAAACAAAAAAACGTTCTTAGAATTTATTCCAAGAACATTTTGTTTTTATTTTTTTACATTTGTTCTGGAATACCTACACCTAAAAGGCTAAGCAATATTTGAATCATTCGGTAGGTGGCATTTAAAAGTGTAAGCCATGAACTGCGCTGTTTTTCGTCCTGGCAAGTAAGAATTTTATTTTCAAAATAAAAACGATTAAAGATGCCTGTGATTTCAAAAAGCTTTTCACAAATTACATTAGGAGCCTTTTCAGAGAGGGCACGCAACAATGCTTCCGAAACAGAGATTAATGAAAGCATCAGTTCACGTTCAGTGCTTGTAGCAGGTGTTATAATCTCACCAAAATTGGCGTTTATATCAATTGCTTTCTTCAGAACGGAATTAATACGTACAGCAGTATACTGCAGATATGGTCCTGTTTTACCTTCTGATGCAAGAAAACGTTCCATGTCAAAAATATAATCTTTTGTGCGATGGTTTACCATATCTCCTATTTTCATTGCAGCGACTCCAACGAGTTGTGCAATAGCTGTCTTTTTGTCTTCTTCGTCAATAACGTCAGATTCATTTGCTTTGCTGTACGCATTGGAGGTAACGGTTTCAATCATATCTGAAAGCCGCATTACACCGCCGTCACGTGTTTTATAGGGCTTGCCGTCTTTGCCGTTCATTGTGCCGAAGCCTATATGTGAACATACGGTTTGATCAGATAAAATTCCTGAAAGAGTGGCACAACGAAATACTTGTTTAAAGTGTAAAGCTTGGCGGTTATCAACGACATACCAGATTTCATCAGGGTTCCAATCCTGCATACGCTGAATAAGCGTGCCGAGGTCAGTGGTGCCGTAAATATCGGCTCCGTTGGATTTAACTATAAGCATGGGGGGCATAGGTTCTTTGTCGTCGTCACGGGCTACATCGACAACCTGTGCACCGTCGGATTCACGGAGCAAATTGCGTTCTTTCAGGCGATTCATCACCTGAGGAATATATTCATCTGCATCGCTTTCGCCGTACCATTTATCAAAATGAACGCCTAAAATATCGTAATTTTTCTTTAAGTCTTCAACGGAGACATTCCAAATATGACGCCACAATGCCATGTAACCTGCTCTGCGGTCTTGAAGCTCGACTGTAGCCTGAGCGGCTTCTTTTGCGAAATCTTCATCAACTTTCGCACGTGCGGAAGCAGTTGGATACAGTACGTTCAATTCGTCAACCGTAACAGGCGAAACATTAGGATATTCACCGCAAAAATCAGGCTGAAAATACGGAAGATTAGGTTGAGTGCGTTTTATTTCCGCTATAACCATGCCCATTTGCAATCCCCAATCGCCTAAATGCACATCACCGATGACATTGTAACCCAAAAAACGGGCAAGTCGGCAAAGAGAATCTCCGATAATTGCGGAGCGAAGGTGACCTACATGAAGGGGTTTGGCAACGTTCGGGCCGCCGAAATCAACAACAATCGTTTTAGGATTTAGAAGCGGAAGATTAAGACGCTCATCGCTATACATATCGTTTAAAAGCTTTGAAAGAAAAGTGTCTGTTAGGCAAATATTTATAAATCCCGGAGCGACTGCCGTCACTTCGGAAAATATTTCATTTGCTTTCAGCTTGCCCGCAATTTCATTAGCAATCATTATGGGCGCTTGCTCTCTGCAGGGATAACGGTCTATTTGGCAATGCACATGCTGGTCAATGTAGGCATGATGTGCGGCCTCTTACCAATTACAGGGGTGCCTCTGGTGCTAATTTCGTACGGAGGCTCTTCCCTCTTATCCACAATGACTGCCCTGGGAATTTTACAAAGTATCTATAGCCGGAGGTTCATGTTTTAATGGAACAGCATGCATTTCTTTTTTCTCCGGGACGTTGGATTGGAGCAGGTAAAATTACTTTTAGTGGCTCGCATGAACTGATTCGCTTCTATACAAGTTGGATCATTGAAAAGGGCGAAGAGGGGCAATTGCTCTGCACTCAGCAGGTCGAAATGCAGGAAATTGACGAAAAAGTGGTTAATCATCTTATTGTATTCGATATTTCAGCAAATAAGTTTAAAATAAGTCTTCAAAGTGAATCGATTGGAA
>JAUZPX010000199.1 GCA_030705695.1 Bacillota bacterium | reverse complement strand
TTATAACTCTGGGCGCCGTACCCGATTGGAATGTCAGATATGTTTATAATGTTCGCCTTTTGAGTATTTATATTGAACCTTTCGTCGTCATTGACTGCTATTAATGGCATACCGAACTTAAATAATTCGTCATATTCTAATTTAAGCATTTGCCCGTTTATAGTAATGTCCAATATACCATGCATTTTATCTCCGGTCCATTTATTATTTCCGACGAAAATCGCGGAGTTTCCTGCGCTCGTAAAATTACCGTTGTAATCTATGCCATCCTGTGTTTTTTTATATTTGATATCTCCTGTTAAATTCATCTTTGTCCCTATCTTAAAAGTAAAACTTATATCGCTTGCTGATCCGATATCATCGTATGCGAACATTAAATTCAACTGATCTCCGTATGTGATCGAAATAGAAGCCGGGGAACCCTCTTTATATGATACTTTCCAAATAAACTCAACCGGTTTGTCCGAGGTCTTAAGGTTATTTATTGCCTCGTCTATAAGTACGATTGAATCCTTTGAAATACCGATATTTTTTAGATATCCATCTATTGAAGCTTTATATTTCTTATTGTCTTTAAGCGTATCTGAAAATTTCTGAAGAATGTTTATAATATCGTTTGAATTAAGAGTAAGAATTTTTTCAGTATTGTTTTCAGTATAGCTTTTTTCGTCTATATCGTTTAATAGTATATTTGCTATCTCACCGTAATTTTCAATATTAGTCTTTGAATACTTATTTGAATCCCCCTCAAGAGCAACGAACCTTTCCACTATAGACATAGGCTGCTGTAAATCAGAATCAGTATTGAACTCCAAACCGATTACACTGTTTTTCTGCTGTATATATAATATATTTTTAAGAAGTTTCTCATTTATGCTTTCACCCTTCGACTGTATTTTCATTCCCATCGTCTTATTATCATACGCTATATTAATATTGCTGCTCTGGCTGAAGCTGCCCTCCGTGGCCGTTATATCAAGCGACATATCGAACGGTTCATTCGTCAGTTTTTCTGTTTTATCGCTTCCAAAACCTTCGAATGCTTTCTTAATAACGTTACTGTTTTCGAGCAGAAACCTTTCCTGAACCGTTTTACCGCTTAAGATACTTTCTCTTGCAGTTACGATTTTTTTAGCTGTTAGTATACCCGGGTATATGAATAATATTGTAGTAACGGCGGCGGCAACAAGAAAACCGGCAATGCTTATCCACAGTGCCCTGATGTTTCTTTTTTTAGGATATTGTTTTAACCTGTATTGATTATTGTTCTCCCTCTCTAAGATGGTTTGCCGTGATGGAACATCGTTACCCGATATCTGAGCCCCGCATACATGACATATTTCATCTCTTTCCCTTACAACAGTCCCGCATTTTTTACAGAGCATCCATATCCTCCGTTTTTATGAATCATCATGGAATACGAGTTTTTAATATTTACCTTAAATTTTAATATATTTATATATAACCCCGTTTGTTTATTCAAAACAGCATATCTAAACCTGTGTACATTCTTATATTATTCAAACATTGTATTGTTTTTAAAGTGATTTGTTTATCATGAAAATCGGTTATAATGGCAATCAAACAGAGGACTAAAAGCTGGCTTCAAAATTATAATAGGGCGCAATCATTTTTTATAACTGCGCCCCATATCTTCTTAATGTCTTATTATTCTTCTGATTATATTAAAATGTAGCCCTTAGCCCTGCTTTGTATATTGTTCATAGTTGTCGTCCCAGATGTTCGTACCGTCATAATAGCAACTTACAGACTTACCGTCAGCAGATTCTATCTGAATACTCAGCACACCATCGAATGTATAAGTACAAACATTCGCCATGCTTACCAATTCATCGGCTGTCATCCCGGATTCGCCTATATAGACTTTTCCGTCTTTAAAGTACAACGCGTTGCCCTTAGCGCCTTGCGCATCGCCCGAATACCACAACGTACCGTCCAAGCTGGCTGAAGCTGTAGCACTACTATCGTCAGCCGTGGGCGAAGCCGCGGAATCGGATGGTTCTGCCGTAGGCGCAGTCAGATTTGGAGCCAAGTCAGGCAACGAACTCCCGGACAATGATCCAAGGTTTCCAAAGAATTCAGTAATAT
>JAUZPX010000198.1 GCA_030705695.1 Bacillota bacterium | reverse complement strand
ACCCTTATGTCCCAGCCGAGTCTCCCGCAGGGGACTCGGCGTGCAGAGACTTCCATAAGATTTTGTATTTTACAATCAATGTCTGTAAAACAACAAATAGCTGAATCGGATGGAATATATTTTATAACAATTACCGCTTATAACTGGTTGCATTTGTATGATGTTACCGATGGCAACCGGTTAGTTTATAAATGGTTCGACCTTTTAAAAGAAAACATGCATTACATTACCGGCTATCTTATTCTTCACACGCCGAGTCCCCTGCGGGAGACTCGGCTGGGACAAGGCATTCAGCTTAAAATCACTATTTTGCTTTTGTGGTTAATTGAAGCGGAGGTTTTTCAAATGCCAAAACTTCATAAACACTTTAACGTTGTATGTCGTTTAAAATTTCAAAAAGACTAACTATGCCTTTCTTTAGATTTTCCATCATGCTTATCCTAATCTGTACAAAAAGTGCATTTGCCCAAACCTCCATAGACACCTCAATGGCTGTAAATATTGGAGGAATTAAGCAGTGGATAAACATTTCAGCAAAAGATACTTCAAAACCTCTATTACTCTTTTTAGGTGGTGGGCCGGGCGAATCCTATATCGATAACAAGGATTACTTTACCAAAAAATTGCAAGAACAATTCACCCTTGTCATTTGGGACCAACGAGAGTCGGGAAAAACACTTCAATTAAATTCATCACCGGTACCATTAACTGTAGACAGGTTTCAGCAAGACACCCACGAATTAATCACCTACTTGCTACAGCGCTTCCATCGCCCTAAGCTATATTTGGTTGGCTTTTCATGGGGAACCGTGTTGGGATTAAAAATAGCTCAGCAATACCCAAATCATTTATACGCTTACATCGCTGTAAGCCAGATGGTAGATCAGGAGAAGAGTGAACAGATGTTACTACAAAGGTTGAAAGAACAGGCGGCAACAGCAAAAAATCAAACCGCTCTTCAAGAATTGTCACTTGTCAAGGTTCCTTTTGAAAACACAGATGAATTGTACTATCAACGGAAATGGTTGTTTCACTTCACCAATAACCCTGTACCCGATTCTGTATTGAAACAATATTTTTCAACATACCCTAATTCACTATTTGTGTTGGCGAATGAGGCGTTTAAGATTAATTTTACAAAAGAAGTTCCAGCTCTTCGATGCCCCATTTATTTTTTTGCGGGGAGGAATGATTATCAAACAAATCACGAACTGATATATAGCTATTACCAACAGCTCAAAGCAAAAAACAAACATTTTTATTGGTTTGAGAAGTCAGCACATACAGTTCCTTTTACTGAACCTGATTTATTTCAGCAAATCATAATTGACACAGTGTTTAAAGAAACTTATAAATAAACGAACGCACAACATGTGCATTTGTAAAAGCGTGGCTTGACAGCCGCAGTTAGACAGCATTAATTCTTATCAGCTTTTGTTCAAACCGACATTACGATATTGAACATTTGTAACTATCTTCAACATCAATTTTTCAATTAAGCATTTGTACAAGTCTGACTAATCGCTATTGCCATGCCTTCACAAATGCTTAAACGTTAGCCGTAACCCTATGGCGATAGGGGCAAATCCGGACTGACTACAAGAAACGAGCGGAAATAACAACCATAAATTATGTCAGAAGCAAATCCAAACGCACGATTAGAAATGTTTTGCGATGGAGTATTTGCCATTGCTTTAACCTTGCTGATTATTGATGTTAAAATAAGGACAACAGCCGAAATAAACAGCACCACGGCACTTTGGCAGGAACTGCTACATATTTTGCCCTCAATACTTGCTTTTGTATTTAGCTTCGCTATCATCCTCATCACATGGGTCAATCATCATAATGCTTTAAAACTGGCGAGTAAATCATCGCCGGCATTTATATATGCCAACGGATTGTTGTTGCTTTCCGTTGTTTTTATTCCATTCCCCACATCTTTAATTGGCGAATACATTTTAACCGATTATGCTGGTCCGGGTGTTGTTATTTACAACCTGGTACTTATACTTCAATCGCTCGCCTGGGCGTTAATATGCACTGCCGGACTTAAAGGTAACCTGGCAAAAAGTGAAAAAGCAGTTCGGGAAATACGCAAAAACAGAACTTATGCCTATTATT
>JAUZPX010000197.1 GCA_030705695.1 Bacillota bacterium | reverse complement strand
GTGTAGCCGACAACCGTTTGCTTGCCTGTTGTTCCGCTTGAGGCATGAATTCTAACAACTTCCTCCTCAGGAACAGCAAACAGTCCGTAAGGGTAGTTATCACGAAGGTCTGTTTTGTATGTAAAAGGAAGCTTTGATAAATCATCAATGCTTTTAATGTCCTCGGGTTTTATACCCATTTCATCAAACTTCTGCTTGTAAAAAGGCACATTTTCATATGCTCTTTTTACAGTTTCCTTAAGATTATTCGACTGAATTTCTTTCAGTGCCTCTCGGGAAGCAGTTTCAATATCAGGTGAAAAAAATTGTTCCAAGTCTATCACTCTTTCATTATAGCGGTTAGATACTATATCCCAAATTAAAAGCTTTTTTGTTTAACTCTAAGAATTTCGGAGGTACAGATTTCTCAAGTGCCGTATTCCAAAGATTCAAATCTATATCTGTTTTCTTTGCAACAACGCCCATCAAAACCACATTAACAGCCTTTGCATTGCCTGCTTCCTGAGCAAGCGTCAATGCATCAATTGCAGTAACATCAACGCCTAAAGCTTTTATTTTATCGAGAATATCCTGCGGATACTTCGCCGCTCCTGTTATTACAGGCATAGGATTAATCTTCTGACCATTAACAATCATACTTCCGCCCTTTTTCAGGTATGGGAGCCATCGTGCTGCCTCAAGTTGCTCGAAAGCAAGAATTAAATCGGCTTCGCCTTCGTTAATTACAGGCGAGAAAACTTCGTCGCCGTACTTTACATAAGTTACAACAGAACCTCCGCGCTGGCTCATTCCGTGAACTTCCGAAACTTTTACATCATAACCTTTCAGCAAAAGCACATTGCCCAAAAGTTTGCTTGCAAGCAAGGTTCCTTGTCCGCCGACACCCACAATCATAATATTTCGTGTCATTATGCGTTCCCCCTTGTGCTTTTAATTGCGCCGAATTTACACATATGAGTGCAGATTCCGCAGCCTACGCATTGATTTTCATCAATCTTCATGCTGCCATCGTCTTCTTTCGAGATAGCCGGGCAGCCAATACGCAGACAAGCTCCGCACTTTGTGCAGGCAGCTTTATCAATTTTCATAGGTGGGTTCGCTTTTACAGATTTCAGTAAAGCACACGGACGTCTTGAAATAATAAGGCTCGGGCCGTCTTTTTGAAACTCAGCTTTTATAATTTCATTCGTTTTTGTCATATTATAAGGATCAACGACAACTACATTCTGAATGCCTACGGCTTTTGCAAGAGCTTCTAAATCAACAGCAGTCGTCGGCTCGTTTTTGAGCGTTAAACCTGTTGTCGGATTCTGCTGATGCCCTGTCATACCTGTGATGGAATTATCTAAAACAATAACTTTAGAGTTTGTTTTGTTATATGCAATATTTATTAAGCCTGTAATTCCCGAATGAATAAACGTGCTGTCGCCCAGTACGGCAACAGATTTCTTTGCCTGTTCTTCTCCACGAGCAAGATTAAATCCGTGAAGCCCCGAAACAGATGCTCCCATGCAAACACAGGTATCCAGCATAGAGATTGGTGCCTGAGAAGCAAGGGTATAGCAACCGATATCGCCACTCACGACTACGTTCAGTTTTTTAAGCACTGAAAACAGTCCTCTGTGAGGGCAGCCGCAGCACATAACGGGAGGACGAACAGGAATAGGTTCGTCAAGTGCAACTTTCTCATTCTTTTCACCCAAAATTTTCTCACGCACAATTTCCTGATTAAACTCGCCTAAAAGCGAGAAAATCTCCTTGCCGATAACTTGAATCCCATAAGCTTTACAATGAGTTTCAATAATAGGATCAAGCTCCTCGATAACATAAAGCTTTTCAACCGTTGCGGCAAATTTCTTTATAAGTTCAACAGGCAGCGGATTAATCATGCCGAGCTTTAAATAGCTTGCTTTATCTCCGAGCGCTTCTCTGGCATACACGTATGTACTTCCTGCACAAATAACGCCAATTTTGCCTGAACCCTCGATGATTTTATTCATCTCACAGTTTTCTGCATACTCTGTAAGCTTGCGAATATGCTAGTCAACAACAAAATGTCTTGCCTTTGCCATTGCAGTCATCATTACGTATTTTTGCGGGTTATTCTCATACGGTTTAAGCACTTG
>JAUZPX010000196.1 GCA_030705695.1 Bacillota bacterium | reverse complement strand
TGTCCCCAGAATAATGGCGCGTTGGTCAAGCGGCTAAGACACCGCCCTTTCACGGCGGTAACACGGGTTCGATCCCCGTACGCGTCACCAGCTCGGGACGTCCTTTCCGGGCGTCCTTTTGTTCCGGAGGCTTAGCTCAGCTGGTTAGAGCGCATGCTTCACACGCATGAGGTCGTTGGTTCGAGCCCAATAGTCTCCACCAAAAAAACAGCTTATCATTTTATGTAATGATAAGCTGTTTTTCTATTTTATATTATCTCCGTAAAATTTGACAAAAAATTATTTATGCAATAATATTGTAGAATATTTTTTCAGAAAAGGGACGATGTGTAAAACGAAAAGGCTTAGCAGTGTTTTAATCGCATTAATACTTGTTTTTTGCTTGGCTGGCTGCGGATCGTCTTCCAAACCCGCTGATACGGTTAAAGGCTTTTTGGATTCGGCAAAAACAATGGACTTTACAAAAATGTCAACGTACATAAACCCCAGTAATTCTAGTAAAGTAAATGATATGAATACTAAAATTACATCTGACTCTGTTGAAAAAAATCTGCTTGATTATCTTAAAACTCAATCCTCTAAAATGACTTATGAAATAAAATCCAGCAATATTTCCGGCAATTCTGCAACAGTGACAGTAAATTGCAAATATATAGACGGCTCTCCCTTCCTTAAAGAAGTCGTTGCCGAATATGTCAAAGAAGCTTTCGCGTCGGCTTTTTCAGGAAGCCAAAATACTGATGAACAAACTAATACATTGCTGAAAAATATAATCGGCGAAAAACAAAAGAGTGTCACCGACACTTATAAAGAATCATCAATTGATATAAAATGCGTAAAAATTAATAATATATGGTATATCGATTCTTTTGAAGATTCTCTAGCAAATGCTGTTACATCTAACTTTTTAGAAGCTGGGAAAGAGATTGCTTCCGCTTTCAGCAATACAACGCCCAACAAATAGAATCAAAGCTTTTCAGCACAGATTTTTGTTGCATTATTCACAATTATTTCTTTATTTCTCGACTTGTTTATGCTATAATTTCTATAAAGGCGGAGGCATTCCGCCCCCGCCTTTCCTTAAAATAAGCGGAAAACCGCAAAAGGAGAGTGCGCCATGAAATACGTTTTTACGGAGAAAAAAGCTCAAGTTGGAAAAGATGTTCAGCCCTATGCAGAAAAAAAGATTGGAAAACTTGACCGCTTTTTTAAAGGAGAAGCCGATGCGTTCGTAACCTTTAGTACGGTTCGCGGAAGAGAAACCGCGGAGGTAACAATCCGCAGCAACGGAATGATCTACCGTGCAACCGAAACGACAGGAGATATGTGCGCTTCAATAGACTCCGCCGTTGCTACAATTGAGCAGCAAATCCGCAAAAACAAATCACGGCTCGAAAAAAGATTGAGAGAGGGTGTCATAGACAAAGAATTCAAACAAATATCAGTGGACGACGAAGACGAAGCTTTCGATATCATCCGTACAAAACGGTTTTCAATTAAGCCAATGACGACAGAAGAAGCAATTTTACAAATGAATCTTCTCGGGCATGAATTTTTCGTGTTCAGAAATCACGACAACGATGCGGCATTTGCCGTTGTCTACCGTAGAAACGGCGGCGGCTACGGCCTTATTGAAAGCGATGATTAATATCGGGTAAAAATATATAAAGAGGACGGGGCTTTCCCCGTCCTCTCAATTTGACTTGGCCCTGTTTATATATATATTCAAAATTTATCTCCCATTATACGTTCAAGCGCCTTTAAGCCTTCAACAGCTTTCACAAGATCATCTGAGCGTCCATTTATTAAATCGTTTTGAGATTTACTGATGAGGGTACGCAGCCTCTTAACCGTCGACTTTCCCTTCTCTGTAAGCGTCAGCACAACGAAACGCTCATCATCCGAGCTCCTGTCCCTGCTGATAAACCCGGCGCCTTCAAGCCTTTTGCACATTATTGATGCGTTCGGGTGTCCTATATTGAATTCCCTGGAAAGCCCGCCTATATTCATTATTTCTCCGGTCTCAATACCGAATAAAACATACATCTGTAGTGCTGTAAGCCCCTCGGCCGCCGCGATTGTTTCAATTTTACGTCTGAGCGCCTGCCATATCATTCGCATCTTTTTCATTA
>JAUZPX010000195.1 GCA_030705695.1 Bacillota bacterium | reverse complement strand
TTTACACAAAAAATTTACATAAAAACGCTTGCCGACCTTTGCCATATGAGCTGTTCTAGTTTTCGCCGTAATTTTAAAACCGTTATGCACTGTACTGTTTCTGAATATATCAATAAAATGCGGATTAATAAGACGTGTGAGCTTCTGTTTTCAACAGAAATTCCGATTTTGGATATTTCAAACCTGATTGGTTATGAATCCGTGTCCAGTCTGAACCGGTATTTTCAATGGATGATGGGAACCACTCCGCTTGCATGGCGTAAATCGGTTCATAATATAAATAAAAATGTTTCAAAAAAAGGCTGCTCTCCGGTAAAACATCCCAAAGATTTAAAAAGACGTAAACATTTTGAACCCTGCAAAGAATGTTCAAATCTGTTTTAGAAGATACACCGAAAGGGATGTGATTCATTAAAAACGGTATTGTTTAAAGCTCAAAAGTAAAACAATGGCTATCGCTGAAGAACGAAATACATGAGATCCCTGGCCGTTGACAACTGTTTTCAAGATATGAAGTATGATACGATTTCCATTAATAATACAAACTCCGCAGCGATGGCAATCAAATATCTTATCGATTCGGGTCACACGGAAATCGGTTATTTAAGGGGAAAAGCAAAAATCAATAATTTTCAATACCGATATTTGGGCTTTTGCAGCGCACTTCGTAGCTCAAACTTAACCATTCATCAGGAATATGTTCTTGAGGTTGGTCCATCATTGGAGAAAGTTCATTCCGATGTGTCAGGCTGGCTTGCTTCGCACCAAAAGTTACCGACAGCATTTTTTGCAGATAACGATTTTATTGCGCTCAGCGCAATGAGAGCTTTTCAGGAATATGGGTATAAAATACCGAATGACATCTCGATTGTCGGTTTTGATGATACTCCATTTTGTGAGATATCCGTTCCGCCGCTTACAATGGTCAGGGTATTCAAAGAAGAGTTTGGAGCCGCTGCTGTCAACAGGCTGGTGGAACATATGAAATCTGGAACTGTTATCAGTTCAATAACAGTAATGCGCACGGAGTTTGTGGAGAGAAAAAGCGTGAGAAAGATATGATACGGCGCTTCCTGTTCGGTGTCAAAGAGGGATCAAACAGGAAGCGGTCGATAAAATCCTTACCGACAGCGAAACAGACTTGTTTGGGAAATAAGACAGTCTGAGAATGGATCTATTTCCTCTGGTTTTGTGTTTGCGCATTCGTTTGTGAAGGCAGTTTGAGACAGTTTGTTATTTTTTTCGCTTATGGAAACTACTGTAGTTTTGAAATACGATTAAAATGCAGGCAACTTCGGATTATTCACCCGGTATATATTCTAACAGATCTCCAGGCTGACAGCCCAGTGCGCCGCAGATTGCTTCAAGTGTGGAAAAACGAACCCCTTTGACTTTACCGGTTTTAAGCTGAGAGAGATTTACGATACTGATGCCAACTTTTTCCGACAGTGAATTCAGGCTTATTTTTCGGTCAGCCATTACTCTGTCCAGACGAACTATAATAGCCATTTTTACATCTCCTATACGATGGAATCGTTATCTTGTTTGAGATCGAGACCTTGATAAAATACTTCACCCAGAGATAAAATAACCGCGCCAATTACAATCGGAATAACAGGCAGTGAAAATTCAATGTTCCATCCTTTTAAACTATTTTGCAATGTACCGAATAAAATTTGTGCACCTGCATATTCAACGATTGTTGAAACTGCGGCATAGATCCAACATGCAATTCCAATATGTTTCACGGCAGAAACGCTCATCCGTGAAAACGGTGAAAAGCCCTCAGACAAGGGATGCAGCAATTGAATGAGTTTAATAATAATGTATAAGATTAAAATATAAATTGGAAGTGCACAGATTAGAATATATGTGCAAAGGGTTTTAAGCTGAGAGGGATCTGACATTTCAACCGGCAGACGAAGCGCAAACAGATAAGTCTGCACCCTGTTTGGTATCTGAGGAAAGAGTGAAAAAACCGATTGCATAATTCCAACCAAAATAACCGCGACGAATAAAATTTTTAGCAGAATAATTGTTTTCTTTGCGTTCAAGATAAAACCTCCCCGAAATGTTAATTTAGGTTTATATTACCAGATAATATAATATAAATCAATAAATATTTAATGAAAT
>JAUZPX010000194.1 GCA_030705695.1 Bacillota bacterium | reverse complement strand
TTTAAAGAGCAAATATAAAATTTCATGGTTTGAAGAAAGCGGAAGCCTTTTTCAAATTCAATTTCTTATCATGAAAGATAAAGTCAGCATTATGATTGATACAAGCGGTGTAGGACTTCATAAGCGAGGTTATCGGGAAATTTCGGCACAAGCTCCAATTAAAGAAACACTTGCAGCGGCTATGGTCGAGTTATCTCGTGTAAGAAAATTCCATACGGTTATTGACCCGTTTTGCGGCAGCGGTACTATTTTAATTGAGTCTGCAATGAAAGCAATGAATATTGCTCCTGGGTTGAATCGGACATTTGCAGCTCAGAAATTCGGGGTTATTCCTCAAAATGCCTGGCAACAGGAATTTGAAAAAGCAAGATCAAATATTATTACCGATTGCGAATTTCAGGCATTCGGCTATGATATTGACGAAAGCACTTTGCAAATTGCCCGTGAAAATGCAAAAAAAGCTAATGTAAGCGGAAAAGTAGTTTTTGCAAAGCGTGATATTCGTGATTTTGCTCATGAAACGGAAAAAGGCACCGTAATTTGCAACCCGCCATACGGCGAACGTTTGCTTGATGTAAAAAGTGCGGAAGAGCTTTATAAAGTAATGGGAGAAAAATTTATTCAAAAGTCAGGATGGAGCTATGCAATTATAAGCCCTGATTCTGAATTTGAGCAAATTTTCGGAAGAAAAGCGGACAAACGCCGCAAGCTTTATAACGGGATGATTCCATGCCAGGTATATATGTATTTTAAATAAGATTATTGTACAAAAATGGTTATTTATTGCGTATTGCGCAGTATAATAAGATATGATAAAATAAAAAAGATATGAGTAAAGATTGTGAGGCGCATTAAGAAGATGAAAGAATATAGGATAGTTTTACTAAAAGGTGACGGTATCGGTCCTGAAATAGTAACCGAAGCAGTAAAAGTTTTAAATAAAACAGCCGATTTATTCGATTTTTCCGTAATTTATGATGAAGCTGATCTTGGCGGTATTGCCATTGATAAACACGGTGTGCCTTTACCAGAAGAAACTGTTGCAAAATGTAAAGCGGCAGATTCCGTTTTGCTTGGTGCGGTAGGCGGTCCGAAATGGGACACTTTACCTGGAAATCTTCGCCCTGAAGCAGGACTTTTGGGCATTCGAGGAGCACTTTCTCTATTTGCAAATCTTCGCCCGGCTATGATTTTCGAGCCGTTACGTGCGGCTTCGCCGTTAAAGGACGAAATTATTAAAGGCTCTTTTGACATTATGGTAGTTCGTGAGCTTACTGGTGGAATTTATTTCGGAGAAAGAGGCCGTGAAGAAATTGACGGCATAAAAGCTGCTTACGATACTGAAATGTACACAGTGCCCGAAATCGAGCGCATTGCAAGAGTAGGCTTTGAACTGGCACAAAAGCGCAATAAAAAGCTTACTAGTGTCGATAAAGCAAATGTTTTAGAGTCATCACGTTTATGGCGAGAAACAGTTATAGAAATTAGTAAGGAATATCCTGATGTTCAGCTTTCTCATATGTATGTTGACAATTGTGCCATGCAGCTTGTTCGCAATCCTTCTCAGTTTGACGTTATTGTAACTTCAAATTTGTTTGGAGATATTCTTTCTGACGAGGCTTCCATGATAAGCGGCTCTATCGGAATGCTTGCTTCCGCAAGCCTTAACGATAAGCAGAGCGGTCTTTACGAACCGATTCATGGCTCTGCTCCAGATATCGCAGGGCAAGGCATTGCCAATCCTCTTGCAACTATTTTGTCTGTTGCAATGATGTTAAGATATTCACTTGATCAGCCAAAAGCTGCTCTTGCTATTGAAAATGCTGTAAATGAAGCGCTAAATGTTGCAGGAACCCCAGACATTTATACAGACGGAATGAGAAAAGTAAATTGCTGTGAAATGGGCGATCTTGTATGTGAAAAGTTGGTAAAAATTTAAGAGTTTAATTCTTGGTAATAAAAGAAGGTATGGCGCTTGATAGCGAAAATCGATATGCACACTCATATATTGCCCGAGATCGATGACGGAGCCAAAAGTGTAAAAGAGTCATTAATAATTCTAAACAGAATGAGAAGACATGGCGTTCGCACTGTTTGTTTGACACCTCATTTTTATACGGATTTATTAAGTATGGATGACTTTTTAATAAAG
>JAUZPX010000193.1 GCA_030705695.1 Bacillota bacterium | reverse complement strand
ATCCCGTGTGTCATTCTTGATTTCTTATGCATCCACCCTTTCCGGGACGGCAACGGCAGAATGTCCCGGCTGCTCTCCTTGCTCTTGTTATACAAAAACGGGTTTGACGCCGGAAAATACATCTCGTTTGAAGAGCAGATTCATCACAACAGAGGATATTACTATGAGTCCCTCCGGGTCTCAACCGAAAAGTGGGAAACAAACGAAAACGAGTATACTTCATTCATCGGGAACTTCCTTTACACGCTGTATGTTTGCTACAGGGAACTGGATAAACGCTTCTCCGCTTTAGATGAAAAGCGGACAAAGACAGCGCGAATTGAAGCCGCGGTGATCAACAATTTGACACCGATTTCAAAAACAGAAATCTGCAAAAACCTCCCCGACGTAAGCCCTTCTACCGTTGAAGCGGTCCTCGGTGCAATGATTCGTGACGGCAAAATCCGGCGCGTCGGTGAAGCGAGAGCGTCTCGGTATATGAGAGCGGAAAATGGAAAATAGGAATTGGAAAATAGGAGAGGAACGCGTGTAGTCGCCCTAACCTTATAAATTCTATTTAGTTACTTGATCTTGAATGGCAGATTTATTGACAACATGCCCTTAAACATGATAACATAAGTTTACAGAGGAAGGGATTGAATTTGATTTCAAAAGGAAATTGGGATGGCGAAAAATGAGTCATTGGACAATCAAACAAAAACGAGAAGAACAAAAAAGAACATTGCGAGCGCAAATCGAATTAATTGTTAGTAACAGCGATTGCTTAATAAATAAATTAGAAGTTGATCCTGATCATTTCGGCAATGTTATAGTTGAATTAAAAAGTAAACCATGCATTTTACGATTTATTCAAGATCGCGGGGATGTTTATTTTGAGAAAGAATCAATTAGTAGTGTGATTAGGACGGAGCAACAATTAGTATTTACTCATAATGAATCTTTAGGCAAAGATTTTGAAACGTTATTAAAAGCAATTGAGCTTAAAATACGAGGGTGATTCAATGCAAGTTGAAAGTTTATTCAATGAATCGATTAAAAAGATTGAATATGATAAAACAACAGCAATTGCGTTATTTGAAAAGATAAACTTCTTTTTAAATAAAAAAATGCTGGATGCCATGCTAGATGAAGAATTGCGTGTATTCGCATTAAGTAATATGCACCTCTTTTTAATAACCGGGATTGAAGACGGAAAATATGCAGATAAAGCTTTAGAGGCTTTTGAACTAATCAAAGGAAAAAGGAGACTCTAGAAATATACGAAGCATATATATTGATTTTAGAATTAACATATCAATATGAAAAATCATATGATTTATTAATATCTTTATTACATGATAGCAGTACAAAAAAGCTGGCACTAAAATTTCTATCATCATATACTTATTGTGCTGAAAAGCTACAGAAATTTAGCGACTTTATATCCTATAAAAAAGAATTAATTAATATAACTAATGATACAGAGGAAAAAAAGAAGTTACAAAATGAGCTAGAAATATATGTGAATAAATGAAACGAAGTTCGATATCGGTATTAATTATATTTATTAACTAAGGATGTGTTGACAGGGACTTCTGTCGCCGCTCGGCGCATTATGGTCATTACATCCTACGAGCGAAAGGTGTTCGCACGCTCGGAGAAGGTTATCGAATAACGGTTCGAGGATCTTTCCCTAATACAAGGCGAACACAGTTCACCCCTACACCGGCTTGACAAAAACGCTCAAAAGCCGCTATAATAATCGCAACAGGATTGGGGGTTTTTGGGGAGATGGGCGAAGCGGGCGCGGTTCATGTCGGCGGCGACGAAATTGCGGCACAGCGTCGTTTTATGGCTCTGGTGAAGAGCCGAAACGACGCGTTTTTTGTTGAGACCGGAATTCGGCGCTCGGCTTTTGTACACTCCTACGGCTGCCAACAGAATGCTGTCGACGGCGAACGGATTTCCGGAATGCTCGCCGAATGCGGCTATGTTTTCACCGATGACCCCAAGGCCGCCGACCTCGTGGTCTACAACACCTGCGCCGTCCGCGAAAACGCTGAGGACCGTGTCTTCGGCAACACCGGCGCGCTGCTCGCCTCCAAACGCAAAAACCCCGATAAAATCATCTGTTTATGCGGGTGTATGATCCAGCAGCCGGAGTCGGCGGAGAAGATTAAAAAGCACTTTCCCTATGTCGATATGATGGTCGGCACCCACGCGGTGCATAAATTCCCGCAGCTGCTCTT
>JAUZPX010000192.1 GCA_030705695.1 Bacillota bacterium | reverse complement strand
AGATGAAATCCTCGAACAAGTTAAACAAATAGACAAAAGCGGATGTGAGAAAATATTGCTTACAGCAGGTGACAATTTTGAAATGGCACCGCTTGATTACATAAAACAAATTATTGAAAAGATTAACCAAAAATATAACAAAATAACGCTCGATTTGAGCATTGCGCCCTTAAGCACTGAGCAATGCCAACAAGTTTCAAACTGGAATATAGGGACCTATCACATATGTCAGGAATCTTACCATCAAGCCGCCTATCAAAGAATGCACGCCCAAGGTCCAAAATCCGACTACTATAGCCGTTTGTACTCAATAGATAAAGCAATAGAAGGCGGCATAAAAGACTTTGGCTTGGGAATATTATTAGGGCTTTATGACTGGAGATATGAAGTTGTTTCACTTATAGAACATGCCAAATACATTTCTAATAAGTATGGTATTGGACCGAAGGCTGTTTCAATTCCAAAAATGGAATCACAAGAAGGCTCTATCTTATCAAAATTTCCTCCATATATGGTTTTAGATGAGCAGTTCTTAAAAATTATTGCCGTACTGAGACTGGTGCTGCCAAATACAGAAATAATCTTGCCGACAAAAGAAACGCCTGAAATCACAAAAATTGCCTGCGAGGTTGGGGTGACATGCACTTTAGCTAATCCTGAAAAATACGCTTTGGTATAATATACAAACAGGGCGCAAATCTAAGATTTGCGCCCTGTTTGTATATATATTAATTATGCAATTTCTTCATGAGCTGCATCAGATTTAGTAGGAAGCTTTATTAATTCAGCCTTGTTTCTGTTTTTAACCATTTCTGCTGTTATTGTGTAATGAGTAAGATTTTCTTTTGACGGAACATCATACATTACATCGAGCATAATTTCTTCTACTATTGAACGAAGCGCTCTGGCACCGGTTTTTCTTTTTATAGCTTCAGCTGCAATCAAGTCAATTGCTTCTTGTTCAAATTCCAGCTCAACGCCATCCATTGTCAATAAGCACTGATACTGTTTCAACACAGCATTTTTCGGCTCCGTTAATATCATTTTTAAAGTCTTTTCATCCAACGCGTCAAGCACTGCATAAACCGGAACACGACCAATAAATTCAGGAATCAAACCGAATTTTAGCAAATCTTCAGGCTGTAATTTTTTTAGCATTTTAGAAGCTTGCGCTTCTTTTTCGGCTTGAGATACCGCTTTTGCGCCAAATCCGACAGATGAACCTTCTGCTGCACGTCTTTCAACAATTTTCTCCAATCCGACAAACGCACCGCCTACGATAAACAGGATGTTGCTTGTGTCGATTTGGATAAATTCCTGATGAGGGTGTTTTCTTCCACCTTGAGGAGGAACGTTTGCAACTGTTCCTTCAATCATCTTTAACAATGCCTGCTGAACGCCTTCACCGCTTACATCACGAATTATTGATGTGTTTTCAGACTTTCTTGCGATTTTATCGATTTCATCGATATAAATTATTCCGCGCTCTGCCTTTTGAGGGTCATACTCTGCGTTTTGAAGCAATCTCAAGAGAATGTTCTCGACGTCATCGCCCACATAACCCGCTTCGGTTAACGTTGTAGCATCAGCTACCGCAAAAGGCACATCAAGCATTTTTGCTAAAGTTTGCGCCAGTAAAGTTTTACCGCTACCTGTAGGTCCTACCAGCAGAATGTTTGATTTTTGAATTTCAACACCTGTTGTATTTCCTTCAGACTTGTTGTGTTTTAATCTTTTATAATGGTTATAGACCGCAACTGACAATACCTTTTTAGCATCGTCCTGACCTACTATATGCTCATCCAAATATGCTTTTATTTCAGCAGGTTTTGGAATAGGTTTTTCCTCTGTTGAATTTTTCTTATCTGCAGAAGCTTCTTTTTCTTTACCTTCAAAGAATTCTTCATCTAAAATTTCGTTACACAGCTCAACGCATTCATCGCAAATGTAAACCTCAGGGCCGGCGATTAATTTTTTAACCTGATCCTGTGTTTTACCGCAAAATGAACATTTTAATCTGCTATCATCATGTTTCGGCATGAAGTTCTCCTACTTTAAATTTGCTTCTCTTGTAATGACCTTATCGATCATGCCGTATTCTAGCGCTTCGGTAGGGGTCATTATATAATCTCTGTCTGTATCTTTTTCGATTTTCTTTAATGATTGTCCTGTGTTTGTAGAAAGGATTTCATTTAAAGATTTTTTGATTCTCAAGATTTCAGCCGCCTGAATT
>JAUZPX010000191.1 GCA_030705695.1 Bacillota bacterium | reverse complement strand
CAACCGCCTTTTCCTCCACAACACCAATTAACAGGTCGTACGTAACGTCATACAAATAACGCTCTAGCTGGTCACGGCTGAGGGAGTGATAGACATTGGAGATCAAGGCGTGGTTATCAAGGACGTATTCAAAAACTGACAAAAACCCCTGCTGCCAAGTATCGTAGGTTTTTTTACCGTCCAGTGCTTGGGTGGCCTCTGTGAGAAAAATCCAATCAATCAAATCATAAATGTCTTGAAAATGATAGTAAAAGGTCTGCCGGTTGACCTCACAATCCTCCACAATATCTACAACCGTTATCTTATCGAGCGGCTTTTCTTTCAGAAGTTTTTTCAACGATTCCGCAAGGGCCTTTTTTGTAATTTGCGACATATTTTCACCTGCTGTAAATCATACAATTCAAAATATATTACGACTGATCGTAACCTTGATAAGTATATCATAGTCACGATTTAGTAGTAGCAATGAAAAGCACAATGCAGCAGATTGCAACGGTTGGGCTGAACCCATGTGCAGCATCAATAAGAAATTGAGCCGCTTTTAGTGGATACATCATACATGAAATTAACGCCGTTTTTAGCAGAAGCATCATTGCCCACGCCGCTAAAAACTATTTTTGTGTCGTTATCCATATCCAATCCGTTTGCAAACCCCATGTCTTTTAACTCTTTAACATATTTCTCTGCGTTTTCCTTACTCATATCGGAAAAATTGACGAGCGTCAATTTGCCGGACATTGAGTTTTCGTCATACCGAATAACACCAGTTATCGTGCAATCTGGCTTGGGCAGTTTCCCATCAAATTCGCCGGGCCATCCGGTAGTATTATCCACCGAGCTGCCTGATTTCACGGAAGCGGATTCTGAAATATTGGATTTAGTATCTGCCGTTGAGGCAACTTGCGCCTTTTGAGCCTGAGAAGTATTTGCTGACACATTGCTGTCACCCTTTAGATTCGCAGAGCAGGAACAAAGGAATAATGCTAAAATAATTATTATAGCAGAACAGATTTTACGCATGAAATTCAACCTCCAGTTTTTAATTTTCTCGTTTCAAATAATTGCCTTTTTCTTTATATTAATTTATAATACAATTAATTATGGCAATATTTTCTCTTTACGGAACAGGTACAGACGATGTCATGGTAACCGATTGCATTTCTGAAATTTGTGCATAGATACAATTGACACCTCCCTTGTCGTATTTTCGACAGAAATACTATTTTACCATAACAAAGGGGCATTAAATAAACGTTAAATTATAAGAAACGATTTTTAGGAGTACAAAAATGGTTGCTGTTCCTCTTGTAAAGTCAAAGTTAATTATGCCTGAGCTGCCTTCTCAAATCCTTTATTCTGATAGAATGAAGGGTTTTCACATTGAAGACAAACGTATTACGGTTATAACGGCTCAATCGGGGTTTGGAAAAACGACAACGGTACTATTGGCGTTAAAAAAGGAAAGAGAAAACATCCACTGGTATCGGCTGGAGAAAGAAGACTCTTTTCTTCCGGTCTTTTATGCTCATTTAATAGAAACTCTTTTTAACGATAGGGATATAGCAAGTTTAGATTGCCACAGGGCATTGTCAAGCCTTCAAAATTTATCGGAGGAGTATCCAATCATAAACGCACAGATTTGCCAGGATGCCGCAGATATAAAATGCGGTAATAAGCGTACTTACTTGGTTCTTGATGATTTCCACAATGTTGTTGGAAACGGAGCCATTGTAGAGTCGCTGCGCTATTTTGCCGTCAACCTTCCCGACTTTTTCTCCATTATTGTAACTTCACGCATGGAGACCAACATTTTGTCAGGTAAGCTTTCCATTGACAAAGGCGCGCTTGCCATATCTGAAGGCAATTTACGATTTACCAAAGAAGAAACCGAAAGGCTCATTTCTACAATTTATAAAATAAAATTTAACAAACAGGAGACTGTTCAAGTTTTCGAACGCTCAGAAGGCTGGATTGCAGGTCTTTATATGATCTGCCACAACAATATGTCACCCGATGCCGAGCAGCCGTCAAATGGCAGAAGCATGTTTCAGCGCTACTTTAGAGAGTTTTTTTCTGAGCTAGACCTGAGACGACAAGACATACTTGCTAATTTATCTATTCTACCGGACTTTTCAGCGGATGAGTTAAATTCGCTTTTCGGGTATGAGCAAGCAGATGAGCTGCTTGCTTGGCTTGAAAAGAGCAATTTGTATGTGCAGAAGGTCTATGCGGATACGGTGCGTTT
>JAUZPX010000190.1 GCA_030705695.1 Bacillota bacterium | reverse complement strand
TTCTGTAGCGGTAATATCCGTTGCAGGAGTTGTAGCCGGCTCTGTTGCCGGAACGGTATCCGACGGATCGGTTATATCAGGGGAAGCAGAAGTTTCCGAAAGAGTATTATCATAATGCTGCCAATTGCCGTTACTGTCTTTATAGTTAACAGGCTCACCATACTGAGCTGCCATATAGCTTCCGTCACTCATAGCGAAATATCTGGTTTCTGCGGTATTTTTACTGGGGATTTCAGCTACAATTTGCGGGCCGGAAGAAGATGTGCTTTGTTGCGAAACGCTTTGACTGCTGCTTTGATCTGCAGTTGCGGGTACGGATTCGGCATATGCCTGTACAGGCAGCATAAATGCCATTAATCCTGCTAGTAGAATCGCAGTGACTACCGTAATTTTGTTGAACTTGCTTTTCATTTTCTTTCCCCTCTTCTTTGTTATTCTTTTTTAAATGTGGAATTAATATTAAATATATCAAATTTTTTAAAAATAGTAATACAATTCGTGTATCAAAATACGACAATATTATGCAAAATTATGCAATTAAATGATATTTTAACTGTTTATTAAATCCATAAATCAATTAAGCGGCAAATTCACAAAACATAAAATCGCCTACTATGTGAATTGATAAAACGAAAGTGGACACTATGTTCTTTAGTGTCCACTTTCATTTTATGGTCAGATATTTTTATGCAGTATGGGCTTTTTTAGATTTTGAAGAAATTGGCGAAATAACCACATCGGCAAATTTCTCAATTATCTGTGCTGCCTTTTCATCTGCCGAAGCGATTACATGGGCGTAGATATTAGCTGTGGTGCTTGTTTGAACGTAACCCAGTCGCTTAGATACTACCACGGGGTACCATCAGCGATCATCAAACTGGCATATGTGTGTCTGAGAATGTGAATATGAACAGGCGGTAGATATCAGGAGGTTATTTGGCGCTTATCAACGTCAAAGCAGACTAAAATAGAATTTTTTAAAGTTTTCTAATTTCGCAATCAATAGGTCGCATGTTCAAGTCGCGTCTTCAGCTCCAAATAACCGCCGAACGGATTAACGTCGGCGGTTTTTTATGTTTTATTAGCTTAATATCCTAAAAATTCCTTAGCTTTCTGAATTACACGCTGGTCATTCTCAAAACAGCAAAGCTTTTTTGCATCGTCAAAAGTTGCCCAGACAAAATTATCAATTTCTTTTTGTTGTATAATCACATGATTGTCTTTTGACTCAGCAAGAAAGAAAACAACACGTTTTTTTATATTTCCATATGGACAGTAGTCGCTGATTTCGCGAAATCCCTCGAAAATTCTGACATCAAGACCTGTTTCTTCTTTGAGTTCCCTAAGAGCGGTTTGAACCTCATCTTCGCCTTCTTCCATATGACCTTTTGGAAAACTCCAATATCGTCCGTTATGGTTTTTAACAAGAAGTATTCTAATTTCATGAAACATATAACAATACACAACTGCTCCGCAAGACTTTTCATATAGGCAAGAAATCCTGTTGAATTTAGCAATGGGAACACTTGAAAGAATTGATTCAATCTCAGGCTTGTAGTAAACCTCACCAACAGGCACCATAATTGGGACATTTGTTAAATTGGGCTGAGTTATTCCTATTGCAACGGTCTCGCCGCAAAATTCACATAAATTGCGTTCTTTCTTTGAAAGAATATACGCTTGACGGTTTTTCTTATTTCCATCAAGGATTGTTCCCTCGTAAATTCCATCTGCAAGCTTTTCTTTAATTACGACCGTCAATTTGTCGCCCAACATACGAATGTCTCCTTTCTTGAGTTAATCATAATCAATTTAATTGAATTTTCTCTTGTTTTCGACAAACTTTTATTAAGTATATTATATATTTTCTAAAAAAGCAATTAAGAATCTTTGAACTGATTAGCTTATTGTGAAAAAAGTTTTAATATTTTTAAGACATTTTCGTTACCGTCTGCAATTCCCAAACCAATAAATTCATTTTCAGATGATTTTACACGAAAAATCTCTCCGTCATCAGCTTTTTTGATTGACGTACGTTCCAGCGCCAACGCTCCCCCGTTTTGAAAACGCATGCTTTGAGCCGATGATACTACAACTTCATTATATTGCATAAAGAGGCTTTCAACTGTTTTTATTTCATTTTCAAGAATGCCGTCTTCAGATAATCGTTTTGCTTGTTCAAGAGAAACCGACTGTTCTATCCTAAATCCGCAAGCCTGTGTCCGCCTTAAGGTTGTAAGCGTTGCGCCACATCCAAGCTTTGCCCCGATATCATCAATAAGACTGCGAATATGCCCCACATGCAGAATATTGAACCCCCCGTTG
>JAUZPX010000019.1 GCA_030705695.1 Bacillota bacterium | reverse complement strand
TTCTGTAGCGGTAATATCCGTTGCAGGAGTTGTAGCCGGCTCTGTTGCCGGAACGGTATCCGACGGATCGGTTATATCAGGGGAAGCAGAAGTTTCCGAAAGAGTATTATCATAATGCTGCCAATTGCCGTTACTGTCTTTGTAGTTTACAGGCTCGCCATACTGAGCTGCCATATAGCTCCCGTCGCTCATGGCGAAACATCTGGTATCTGCGGTATTTTTACTGGGGATTTCCGCTACGATTTGTGGGTCGGAAGAAGATGCGCTTTGTTGCGAAACGCTTTGACTGCTGCTTTGATCTGCAGTTGCCGGTACGGATTCGGCATATGCCTGTACAGGCAGCATAAATGCCATTAGCAATACCAGAACAATAGATATATACCCCTTCATTTTTTTGACTGAGTCCATAATTTTATTTCCCCTTTTCCTTTACGTTAACAAAATACGTTAACAAAATACGTTAACAAAATTTGTATTTTTTTGTTGTTTTAAGTATATTATATTGTGAGAAAATGAAATAAAAGAGCAAGCTTTGTGTGAAAATTATGTGAAAACAATGCAATTGGATGATATTTTTATTTTTTTCTTTTTATTTCCCGCCCGCATAGCAGGCGGTTGTCTGTTTCGCGCTTTTCGCACGCAACTGCCTTAAGGCACTACTACAAAAAACAGAGAGCTCGAAAGCTCTCTGTTTTTTGTATATGTATTACACCCAAATAGTTACTGCAAACCCGTTTACAAAGTAAAAAATGTTTGTGTAATACCCCTTTGGTGGGCCATCAGGGACTCGAACCCCGGACCAACCGGTTATGAGCCGGTTGCTCTAACCAACTGAGCTAATGGCCCTTATAATTGGTATCTTTTAAAAATTCGACCGCTTTATTATAGCAACTTTACAAAACGGTGTCAATAATTTTGCCTTGAAAGATTCAAAAGATATTAAAATACAAATATAAAGGGCGTAAGTGTATTACGCCCAATGCTTTATTTTTTGAAAAATTTACTGAAAATATCTTCAAGATTATTAAGAAGGCTGTTTACTTGAATCGTTACACTGCCATCGTTTTCCGTTATTTTTGTCATTTTAATATTGATTTTTACATCGCTCTTTTTATCGTCAACAGCATAAGATGAAGGCAAGATAATTTCATTATCGGTAACATTGATGTATTCATGCAGCTTTTGTTTGTAATCATCAGACTCTTTTATACCGTCTGTAATCATTTTTGCTGGTATCGGTAAAAGTCCAACAGAGCATTTTGAAAGCTGAATCCTTAACTTTTCGGCTTTTTCATCGAGAACAATATCTATATTTGAGTTGATGCTCAGTTTTGCTCCTTTGTAAAGCGCTTGTATGTACATCATTGATTTTTTTGACTTGTAAAAATTAACAGCACACGAAATCAAATGAAAATCGCTGTCATCTTTTTTGGTGCGGTTTTGAAGCAGATAAGCAATTTGCCCGTTAAGCTGTTCATTTGTAATAGTTTGTTCCCTGCCGTACAGTGCCGTTTTTGCAATATTCATTGAAAGTTCATTGTCAGGTGACGTTCCGAATTTATCCATATTCTCATCCTTTAACGCTAAAAATATACAGCAAGAAAAAAATATAATTACGCATAAAAATATGCTCAATACCGAGAAAAAAATTATCTTCGGCACTCTATTGTTTTTTTCAGGCTTTTTACGATATCTTCTGAAAAGATTATCTTTTCTCAAATCAAGAGTTTTTACAAAGTAATTATTATCCGGCACAAAAATAACCTCTTTACACGCTTTTGCGCATTATTTCAGCTCCGCAATAGTAACTCCGCTTTCGCCTTCTCCGAATGTTCCGAGCCGGAATGTCTTTATAGCCTTATGATTTTTCAGATGAACCGATACCTCTCGCCTGAGAACGCCTGTACCTTTTCCGTGAATTATTGTAATCTGATTAATTCCCGAAAGAATAGCGCTATCAATGGCATTATCAAGAACCATAATCGCTTCGTCGGCAGTCATTCCGCGAAGATCAACTTCGGTCATCGGATGAATATCGGCTCTGCTGCGAACAGTACGTGGTGTTTTGCCCTGAATGCTTGGCGTCTTGTTTTCGGGTAGCAAACGAAGATTTTTCAGCGGTACTTTTGTTTTGATGATTCCTGCCATTACAAGGACATCACCGTTGCTGTCTGATAATTTTAACACAGTTGCTTTCTTATCTATGTCGAAAATCAGAACATTATCGCCAACAACAAGAGGACGTGGCAATACATAATTTTCGTTTGCGTTTTGAATGACAGGATCGGCGTCCTGCTCCATTTTTTTAATCTGAGAGCGCAATTTGGCTTTCTCTTCGGCAGTCATTTGTTGTTTTTTCTTTGCGGCTTCAAGTTCATCTATAACGGCAAACGCCTGACGGCGTGCATTGTCTGTAATTTGCTGTGCCTGTATTCTTGCGTTTTCAAGCTCTTTTTTCACTTCTGTTCTGATGTTCTGCAATTCCTGTTCGGCGGCTGATTTTGCGCTTTTTGCTTCAAAAGCTGATTTTTGAGCATCGGCAATCTGCTGTTCAAGCGAACGGCTTTGCCCCATAAGGTTTTCAACAACATCTTCAAATTTTCGGTTCTCTGTTGATACAAGCTCACGCGCACGATCAATAATCTTTTCTTCTATGCCAAGCCTCTGGCTAATAGCAAAAGCGTTTGATCTGCCGGGTATACCAATTAACAAGCGATATGTCGGGCGCAGTGAAGCAACGTCAAATTCACAGGAACCGTTTTCCACTCCTTCTGTTTTGAGGGCAAATGCCTTAAGCTCGGCATAATGGGTGGTTGCTGCAATTTTTGCCTGCTTTTCACGCAGGTTTTCAAGAATACCTATCGCTAAAGCGGCTCCTTCAACAGGGTCGGTTCCTGCTCCAAGTTCATCAAGAAGAACTAGACTTTTGCCGTTTGCAATTTTTAAAATATCAATAATATTTGTCATATGTGATGAGAAAGTCGAAAGCGACTGTTCAATGCTTTGTTCGTCTCCGATATCGGCAAGAATATTATCAAAAACGCTTAGCCTGCTGTCATCTCCCGCAGGAATCATCAAGCCGCACATTGCCATAAGCGTAAGAAGACCAATGGTTTTAAGTGATACAGTTTTACCGCCTGTGTTAGGTCCTGTAATTACAAGAGTGTCAAACTTATCGCCAAGCATTATCGTTGTAGGAACTACTTTGTTTTTATTGATAAGAGGATGACGTGCATTCGGAAGAAAAATCTGCCCATCATTGTTCATTATCGGCATTGTTGCTTTCATTTTATATGCAAGGCTCGCTTTTGCAAAAATAACATTCAATTCCATAAGCATTTGATAGCTTTGAATAACAGAATCGGCATTTCCTCCTGCTTCAACTGAAAGCTCAAATAAAATACGCTCAATTTCCGCCTGCTCTTTAGAAAGCAGAACACGAATTTCGTTATTTGCCTCAACAACGCTCATAGGTTCAATAAATACAGTAGCACCGCTTGATGAGGTGTCATGCACAAGTCCCGGAACATTGCTGCGGCACTCGGTTTTTACAGGTACAACAAAACGCCCTCCCCGAATGGTAACAATGGCATCCTGTAAATATTTCTGATACGTTTCGGAACGAATCATTTTGTCTAAGCTTTCACGAGCTTTGCTCTGTGCACTGCGTATTTTTTTTCGTATAGCGGCAAGCTCAGGAGAAGCATTATCGCTGATTTCTTCCTCCGAGATAATTATAGATCTAATTTTTTCTTCAAGATACTTATTCGGAGTAAGCAAATTAAAACGCATATCAAGTAAAATACTGTCATTTTGACATTTGTTTCGCCAGCTTTTTACAGAACGAATCGCCTGTAGAACATCGGCAACACGCATCAATTCCAAAGTGCTTATAACTCCGCCTGCTTCCGCACGACGAAGTGCATTCGTAACAGAATGAATATTTGAAAACGAAGGACTGCCGTAGCGGCCCGTTAAAATGTATGCCTCATCGGTTTCTTTTAGAAGCTCGTTGACCTCAAAAAGACCTGTGGACGGCTCTATTTGCATTGCAATCTCTTTTGCATCGGCGTAAGAAGCTTCTGCCGCCACCATTTCAAGAATTTTGGGCAATTCCAGTGCTTTTTCATGCTTGTTCATGTTTTTCCCTCCAAGGAACAGACTTGTTTGTTTATTATACCATTAAAGGATGAAAAAACAAGCAATAGAAATTTACCGTTAAGCATTTATATTTAACATAATTTTTATTTAAACTAAATAACTCTAATATTTTCCATATGTGCAGTTTGTATAGCTAATTGTATATGTTGCACAATTTCACGCAGCACTTATTGGCACAAGAGGTGAAAATACAATTAAATAATAAATTTTATTGTAATCTCTATGCAATTGTTATATAATTGTTGTGTTAGCTGTTCGGGTAATTGTAAATTTTGTCGATTTTTATAATTTTTTGACGGCCATCGGTATTATGAAAGGGGCACTCGTTTTGAAACAATATGACGCAAAAAAAATCTTTAACATTGCTCTGGCAGGTCACAGCGGCTCTGGAAAAACATCCGTGGCAGAAGCTATACTCTATCTTTCGGGCGCTTCAGACAGGCTTGGTAAAATTTCAGACGGAAGTACGATTTGCGACTTTGATGCGGAAGAAATTAAAAGAAAAGTTTCCGTTATGACAGCAGTTGCACCTGTTGAATGGAAAGGCTCTAAGATAAATCTTATCGACACCCCAGGTCTTTTTGATTTTGTAGGCGGCGTTTGTGAGGGAATGCGTGCAGCAGATACCGCTTTAATTGTTGTTTCTGGCAAAAACGGCATTAGTGTCGGAACAGAAAAAGCCGTAAAAATTGCTACTGAAAATAATTTGACAAAGGTATTCTTTGTTAACGGACTTTGCGACGAAAGCGCACGTTTTTACCGTGTTTTTGAAACATTAAAATCAACATTCGGACCGTCAGTTTGTCCCGTTGTTGTACCTTATATCGTAGACGGGCAAGCTAATTGCTATATTAACTTACTTGAATATAAAGCATATTTATATGAAAACGGTAAAATGACACAAACCGCTATGCCTGATATGGGAGACCGTCTTGACGGACTTCGCACAGCTATTTACGAAGCTGTTGCTGAAACAAGCGAAGAAATGTTTGAAAAATACTTCGCAGGCGAAGAATTCACGCCTGAAGAAATTATTGTCGGCGTATCCCAAGGTGTAAAAAACGGTACAATAAGCCCTGTATTTTGCGGTGACGCTCAAAACACATTCGGAATAGATCAGCTTTTAAACGGACTTTGTTGGCTGGCTCCCAGTGCTGCCGACAACGGCGCCGAACTTGGAACTGACCCTAACGGTGATCCTGTCGAATTAGCTGTCAACGATAATGCCGCTGCGGCAGCTATCGTATTTAAAACAGTTGCTGACCCGTTTGTCGGCAAGCTTTCATATTTTAAAGTTGTTTCGGGAAAAATCTCTCCCGATACCCCATTAATCAATATGCGTACAGGCGCCACCGAGCGTATTACCAAAGTTATGACAATTAAGGGTAAAAAGCAAGAAGACGCTCAATACATAGGCGCAGGAGATATCGGCGCTGTTCCAAAGCTCCAAAACACGAATACAGGTGACACACTTTGCTCTCCGCTAAGGAAAGTTACATTAGATCCTGTAATTTATCCTAAGCCTTCGTACTCCATGGCAGTTCATCCAAAAACAAAGGGTGACGAAGAAAAGGTAGCACAAGGCATCCTACGTCTCCTTGAAGAAGACCCTACATTACAGTTTTATAACAATACCGAAACCCATCAGATGATTATTTCAGGCTTGGGCGAACAACATTTGGATGTAGTTATTTCTAAAATGAAGTCAAAATTCGGTGTTGATATTATTCTTGAACAGCCAAAGGTCGCATACAGAGAAACTATTCGTAAAAAAGTTCAGGTACAAGGCCGACATAAGAAACAATCTGGCGGACACGGTCAATTCGGTGATGTCTGGATTGAATTTGAACATTGCGACAGCGATGACATGGACTTCAACGAAAGAGTTGTCGGCGGTGCTGTTCCAAAGGGATTCTTCCCTGCTGTTGAAAAGGGTTTACGTGAATGCATTTTAAAAGGTCCGTTGGCTGGTTATCCTGTTGTCGGATTAAAAGCAACTCTGTATGACGGCTCATATCACCCGGTTGACTCATCTGAAATGTCGTTTAAAATGGCAGCGGCAATTGCATATAAAACAGGCATGCCTTTGGCAAATCCAGTGCTTTTGGAGCCTATCGGCAAGTTGGAAGCAAATGTACCCGACGCTAACATGGGCGACGTTATGGGTGAAGTCAATAAGCGCCGCGGACGTGTACTTGGCATGAACCCAGGAGATGAAGAAGGAGTTCAAGCAGTCGAGGCAGAAGTGCCGATGGCAGAAATGCATGATTTTTCTACGTTTATCCGTCAATGCACACAAGGCAGAGGTCACTTTACATTTGCTTTTGAGCGTTACGAAGAAGCACCGGCAAACATTGCTGCAAAAGTAATTGAAAAAGCAAAAGAAAATAAAGAAGAATAACATATTAATTAATAGCAAAAACATATGCGGGCAAAGTCAAAATTGACTTTGCCCGCTAAAATTATTATATACTCCTTTTTGCGTTATTTTTACACATAATTTTTGCATTGCTTTTATTCAATTAGTCAAATTTTAGTCCAAATCATTGCAATGTTTTTCATCAATGCTATAATACTTTACGAGATATTCTTTATATTTTTTTCTGTTTTTAGCTATTTTTCGACATATAAAACAATTTATGTTATTATAACCCGTTTGCAAATTTTCTGTTTTTTAAAAACAAGTAACAGATAGCGGTGAAAAAAATGAAACGAATAAAAATACTTTTGTGCACGGTACTTTCACTTGTTCTTGTTATATCTTTATTCTCAATACCCATAAACATTACCGCAAAAGCTGCTTCAGGCGATATAGTATATTTTCAGGCTCCTTCTACTTTTTCGTCGCCGTACTGTTACGCTTGGAAAAACAGCGGCGGAGCTGGCAATCAAAATGCTGCTTGGCCAGGTATTGCCATGATACATGTTTCGGGCAATATTTATTCTTATACATTAACCGATTCATACACAAGCCTTATTTTCAGCGATAAAGGAAGCTCTCAAACAACGAATCTTACTTTTCAGGGAACAGGCAAAATGTATGTCAACTTTAATTCAAGCTGGGTAACTTATAACGGACAGGAGGTCACGCCTCCGCCGCCGTCAAAAGAAAACACTGTGAGTGACGCTTCTTTCGAGCAAAACAGCAGTGTTTGGACATATGGCGGCGCAATGACACATGCTACCGACAAAAGCAACACGGGAAGCGCTTCCGCAAAATCAACGCTTAGAGGAAAGGGTGCTTCAGTCGTTTCTCAGACCGTAACGGTTTCACCGAATACCGATTACATATATTCGGGCTATATATACCGCTCTGACAACAGCGCCTGGGCATATATAGATATGAGTGATATTGCAGGCGAATGTCAGATTCGAGACACGGCTTTCGGAAAATGGCAGCATGTTGTCGGCGTTTGGAATAGCGGAAGCAATACAAAAGTAACTGTCCGTGCTGTATGTGAAACAAACTGGAGTATAATTTCAAATTCTTATTCTGGCGTTACAGGCGATGTTTGGTTTGATGATATTTCGCTTACCGTTTTATCATATGACTCTTATTCTGAAATTCCTACATCGCTTTCCTCCTCGGCACAAAGCTGGAGCTTTTCAAATAACACAATGTCGGCTTGTGTTGCAGAGGACAACAATTCTGAATATATAACTTCTGTTACAAACAATTCTACTGGGCAAAACTGGATTAACACAACCGCTGCCGTGCCGATGATCCAAAATGTCTCCCGCACACCTGTAATATGGCAATTCACATGTGCGAATGTGGACACCTCAAACGGTAAGAGCGTTACATTAAATTACGAAAGCTCCTCTCCAAAGCTCAGTTATCAATCGGTTTGGACGATGAATCCCATCGGCCCCATTTATCATACGGCATATCTTACTAACAACAGCGGCGGCAACATCACAATAAACACAGGTGATGCGAATTCTGCCGCAATGGTTTTGAATACACCTGATAATATAACGATTTACAGGTTTAACCGTTCCCGAATGAACGACGGAAAAGACTTGAATTTCACAGCAGGAGTTTTGACAACACCACTTACAAAAAGCCTAGTACAAATGAGCACTATTCAGAATTCGTATGAGGTAAGCGACGGAACTTTACCTTTCGAGCTGCTTCAAGGAAACAATCAAGGGCTGTACCTCGGTTACGACTGGGCTTACGGTCAAATGTTGTTGCAAACCCAAAATGATTTAAGTAAAGTAAAGTTTACCGCAGGTCTTGGAATGCAAACAGAAGATGTCTCCCGTGCAAACGGAGAGAAATTTCAAATACCAGGTGTATTTTTCGGTACATACAGCGGCTCTGCCGATAATGGCAGCAATGCAATGAAAAACTGGTTTTATAACTATAAGATGACACCTACACTACGAAATAATACAAATGAACCTTTAATAGAATTTCATCTGCCGCTTTATTCTGAATCTGAACTAAAAACCTATATAAATCAGAATGACTTGTCAACCTGGGGCGTAGGTCTTACAAAAATGGATTACTGGTGGACAGTCCCCTACTCTTCTAGCGATGCAAATTCAGGATTTGACACATACATGGCTGACTCATGGTTGCCATGTGCTCAAAAATGGCCTAACGGAATGACATACAGCAATATTGTTAAAAGCAAATTCCCTAATATGAAAGTCTCTCTTTATATGAGTGATACTTATCAAGGTGTCGACCTTGGCACGGCCTCAGGTCGAAATGCTGAAATTCAAGCGCTTACCGACCGCTTCAGTAACTGGAATATAGATTACTGGCGCAGTGACTTCAACGTAACTTCCCCTAATAGCTATGCATCTCAGGAAGGTCTTTCGTATGTACTTGATTCGATGATATCCAAATTCACTAATTTTCGCTATGAAAGCTGTAGTGCAGGAGGGGCATTAAAGAATTTTCAAAATTTTGAACGTGCTACCTTTCTTACAATGGAAGACTCAGGTGGCGCATTGAACGCAAGGATGGCTTTTTATGCAAACAGCTATATGATTAATCCAATACAGTTGAAATTTGACCTTGGATTTGACTGGTCATCTTCGCAAGATGCCGCCAATATAAACGCTAACCCTCAGAAATGGGCATATTACTGCCTAAGAAGCGGCATGATGGGTGCAATGATGGTACAAAACGTTTCGGCAAGCTTAACTCCCGTTCAGCTTGCAGCATCCAAAGACTGCTGGAATCAATATAATACGAAACAGCGCCCCATATTAAAAGGCGCGGACGTTTATCATATTCTACCAATGCCCGACGGAAATAATTGGGACGGAATGGAATTTTATAACAGCAACTTGCAAAAAGGCTCTGTTTTCCTATTTAAAAACAGTCAATCTGGCGGCAGTGACGGTACATCAAAAGCAATAAAACTTCAGGGTTTAGACCCTAATGCAACATATTCTCTAACTTTTCAAGACAGAACAAACTTGAATTGCAGTGTAAAAGGCTCCGATTTAATGAATACAGGTATTACGGTAAGCGGAATGGCGAGTGCTTTGGATTCAGAAATAATCTGGGTAACAAAAACAGAAAATGCTACGACTCTTATCGGAGACGCAAACTGCGATGGCTCAGTAAATTTAAAGGACGCAACTATAATTCAAAAATATCTCGCCATGGTAAGCACGCTAACTTCACAAGGACTTATAAATGCTGACGTTAATCACGACAGCGCCGTAACTTTAAAAGACGCAACCATGATTCAGAAATATTTGGTAGGTTTAATTGCCTTTTCATGATGGATAACCCATCTTTTAGGATTTTTGAAAGAAAAATTTATACGTGCCGAACGGCTTACATCATGTATAAATTCCGCAACCTTTGTAAGCCGGTAAGGTGAAAAATATGTTTAGTAAAAAAAGCAAAATTACTGCGCTCATGGTTTCTGTGTTACTGATTTTTTCAGTATTTAACGTTATCCCAACGGCAACACAGGCACATGCGGCAACATCATCTACTATTGTTTACGGTGATGTAAACGGCGACGGAGTCTGCGACTTAAAGGATGCTACAAGTGTTTGTAAATACATGGTTGGGCAATTTACAATTCCCACAGCACAAACAGTCGCTTCCGACGTAAATCTTGACGGTGTCATATCATTAAAAGACGCAACATGTATTCAAAAATATCTTGTTGGTCTGATCTCTTCACTGCCATATGATGCTTCAAACGAGCTTTACGATATTGCATCGGGTACAATCCTTCATTGCTGGTGCTGGAACTTTAACACGATTAAAGCAAATATCCCTTCGATAGCAGCTGCAGGGTTTACTTCAATTCAGACTTCTCCGATTAATCAAGTAATTGTCGGAGATAACGGCGGAATGCAGCTTATGGGCAACGGAAAGTGGTATTATCATTATCAGCCCACAAATTATACGATCGGTAACTACCAGCTTGGAACTTTGGATGAATTTAAAACAATGTGCCAAACTGCTCATCAATATCATATAAATGTTATTGTTGACTCTGTTGTAAATCATATGACAGGCAGCCAGGGCTCTATTGACAGTTCAATAAAGAATATTGCAGGCGGTGCATTCCATAATGTAAGCGGCGGTATTGGCTCAGACAGATATTCCATTACTCAATGTCAGCTTTTGGGTCTTTCCGATTTGAACACACAGAACCCTAACATTCAGCAGCTTATTAAAAATTATCTTGTTTCGTGTGTACAGGCAGGAGCAAACGGCTTCCGTTATGACGCTGCCAAACATATCGAGCTTCCTGATGACAGCACTTCAGGCAAACCTGCATTTGCAAGCAATTTCTGGCCTACGGTTTTGGACAACGGCTCAAAATTCCAGTATGGCGAAATACTTCAAGACGGCGACGGCGATTCATCATCTTGCCGACTTGCAGCCTATATAAAATATATGCATGTGACTTCCTCGTCTTATGGAGCAAGAATTCGTTCAGCTGTTACAGGAAGTAATCTTGCAGTAAGCAATATTCAAGATTATCTTGTAAGCGGCATTGACCCGAGTAACCTTGTAACATGGTTTGAGTCACACGATAATTACTGTGGCGACAATACATATACAATTCCCGTACAGAAGGTTATTGACGGCTGGGCAATTATTACAGCCCGTGCAGGCGGCACTCCTCTGTTCTTTGACAGACCCGCAGGAAGCACCACAAGCAGTCAATGGGGCAACAATCTTATAGGTGCTGCAGGAAGCGATATGTATAAAGATTCTCAGGTTGTGGCTGTCAACTTTTTCCGAAATAAATTCAGCTCTCAGCCTGAAGCACTTTCAAATCCAAACAACAATACAAAAACTCTTATGATTGAACGCGGAACAAGCGGATGCACTATCGTAAATACTGACTCAAACAGTCTTGTATTAAGCAACTGCCCAGTAAAGTCTATGGCAGACGGTACATATAAGGATCAAGTCAGCGGTAATAGCTTTACCGTATCCGGTGGTAAAATCTCAGGTACGGTTCCGGCAGGAAAAGTTGCTGTAATTTATAATAAATAAGTGTTTCCCTCTTCAAATATTCGCCCGATACGTAAATCTTTATTAACGTATCGGGCGAAATATTTGTCAAAAACAAAATATGTTTTTAGCTAAAAACCCCTACTTTTTCAAGATGTTTCGCCATAAATTACTTTATTTATAATTTTTTTATAGAATTATTCATATAATAAATCGTTATATAATGATGCGAGTGAAATTATAAGCTTTGGAGGATATCTGCTTGAAAATCGGTTTAGACGTTGGCTCAACCACAATTAAATGTGTTGTGTTAAGCGAAAAAAACGAAATTTTATATAATACATACGAACGGCACTTTTCGCAAATTACAAGCAAAATTGCTGAGATTTTATCGTCTGTACGTGAAAATGTACCCGGTGCCGACAAGGCAGCTGTTGCAATTTCAGGTTCGGCGGGCATGGGGGTTGCCGAAACCTGCGGAATCGACTTTATTCAAGAAGTCTACGCTACAAAGGTAGCCGCTGCAACTTTTATTCCGGGCACCGATGTTATTATCGAGCTTGGCGGTGAAGACGCAAAAATTCTATTCTTGTCGGGCGGTATGGAAGTTCGAATGAACGGTACCTGTGCAGGCGGTACAGGTGCATTTATAGACCAAATGGCAACTCTTCTAAATGTACCTCTCGAAGAACTGAACGATTTGGCAGCAAGTTATGAAAAAACCTATACAATTGCTTCACGGTGCGGAGTCTTCGCAAAAACAGACATTCAGCCGCTTCTTAATCAAGGCGCACGAAAAGCCGATATTGCAGAAAGCATTTTTTTGGCTGTTGTAACTCAGACCATCGCAGGGCTTGCTCAGGGACGTAAAATAGAAGGAAAAGTCGTGTATCTCGGCGGGCCATTAACGTTTATGGAGCAGCTTCGCAAAAGATTTGATAAAGTGCTTGGCATCTCGGGGATTTGCCCTGAAAACTCGCTGTATTATGTTGCTGCGGGGGCTGCACTTTGTGCCGAGTCTTCTGTTGAATTTGATGAAATTATACAAAAAGTAGAAAATTATCGTGGTGACGGTAGCTTTGCATATAATCCTCCGTTGTTTGAAAGCAAAGAGGAATATGATACCTTTAAGGCTCGCCACGCAAAAGTAACTGTAAAGCGAGGGGAACTTGCAGGCTACAAAGGTAATGTATATATCGGTATGGATGCAGGTTCAACAACGGTAAAAACTGTTGTACTCGGAGAAGAAAACGAGCTTCTATACTCTCAATATCAATCTAACAGCGGAAATCCAGTTCCTATTATTAAAAGTTTTCTTGAAAAGATTTATGAAATAAACCCTAACGTGAAAATTGCCGCAGGTGCGGTTACAGGCTATGGCGAAGAAATTATAAAAAACGCATTTAAGGTAGACTTCGGTATTGTTGAAACGGTTGCCCATTTCACTGCCGCTAAGAAATTCATGCCTGACGTACAGTTTGTTATCGACATAGGCGGGCAGGACATTAAATGCTTTAAAATCCATAACGGCGCTATTGACAATATCTTTTTAAACGAGGCTTGTTCCTCGGGCTGCGGAAGCTTTTTACAGACATTTGCCAATGCACTTTCGTATCCAATTGAAAAATTCTCGCAAATCGGCTTGTTTGCAAAACACCCTGTAGATTTAGGCTCACGCTGCACTGTTTTTATGAATTCATCCGTAAAGCAGGCACAAAAATACGGTGCAACCATCGAGGATATTTCAGCAGGACTTTCAATAAGCGTAGTTAAAAATGCTCTATATAAAGTTATCCGTGCCGGAAGCCCCGATGAACTTGGGCGAAAGATTGTTGTTCAGGGCGGAACATTCTTAAACGATGCCGTTCTTCGTGCATTTGAAAAAGAAATGGGTGCCGAAGTTGTTCGTCCTGAAATTTCAGGGCTTATGGGTGCATTCGGAGCCTCTTTGTACGCAAAAGAAAATTCAAAAGGCAAAAGCACAATGATTGGTAAAAGCGAACTTGAAAGCTTTGAACATAAAATCACTGTTGCAAATTGCGGACTTTGCGAAAACAACTGCCGTCTTACCATAAACACTTTTGCAGGCGGTGGAAAATTCATTGGCGGTAACCGCTGCGAACGCCCCGTAACACACAGAGCTAACGATAATTCTTTAAATATCTATAATTATAAACTTAATCTTTTAAAATCTTATATGAAAAGCGAGGGTTCTCGCGGTAAAATCGGCATTCCGCTGGGGCTTAATATGTTCGAGCTTCTGCCGTTTTGGAACAGCTTCTTCACTTCTTTGGACTTTGGCATTGAAGCCTCCCCTGTTTCTGACAGTAAGCTCTATCAAAGAGGTCACCAGACTATTCCGTCAGACACCGTATGTTTCCCTGCGAAACTCATGCACGGTCATGTACAGTCACTTATTGATAGCGAAATAAAAACGATTTTCTATCCGTGCCTGTCATATAATCTTGATGAAGATCTTGGCGATAATCATTACAACTGCCCTGTGGTAGCTTATTATCCCGAGGTTATCAGTGCAAATATGCCTGACGTTCAAAAGATAACATTCATAAAAGAATATCTTGGCATTCACCGTAAAAAAGATTTTCCGATTAAAGCATATGAAGCACTTTCGAAATATTTCAGTGATATAACCTTAAAAGAAGTTAAAAAAGCTGCTAAAGCTGCCTATGCCGAATATGAAGCATATATGGCAAAGATACGTGCAAAAGGCGACGAGATAATAGCGAAAGCAGAAAAGGACGGAAAACAGATCTTTGTTCTCGCAGGACGTCCTTATCATATCGACCCTGAGATAAACCACGGTATCGATACCCTTATCGGCAGCTTTGGCGTGGCTATAATATCTGAGGATGTTATAAGTCCTCGTGTTAAACGCTTTAAAACGACCGTTCTTAATCAGTGGACATATCATTCAAGGCTGTATGCGGCAGCAAAATATATCGGAACCCGTAAAGATATGAATCTTGTTCAGCTAGTTTCGTTCGGCTGCGGCGTAGACGCCATAACAACAGATGAAGTCCGTGAAATTCTCGAGAAAAACGGTAAAATTTATACTCAAATTAAAATTGATGAAATAACAAATCTTGGTGCGGTGAAAATAAGAATTCGCAGTCTTTTGGCTGCAATTGCCGCACAAAAGTAAAGATTTTGCTCACAGCAAACTTATTATACTTTTTGAGCAGAAAGGCAAAGGTAAATTCAATTGGCAAAGTTAATATACGACAAAGGCGGCCGCCTGATTTTTACAAAAGAAATGAAGAAAGATTACACAATCCTTCTTCCGATGATGGCGCCCATTCAATTTAAAATGATTCAAAACGTGTTTTTACATTATGGTTATAATGCTGTTTTGCTTGACACTTCTGGACCTGAAATAGCACAGGCAGGACTAAAATATGTCCATAATGATACATGTTATCCTGCACTTTTAGTTATCGGGCAGTTTATTGATGCCTTACAAAGCGGAAAATACGATTTAAACCGCACTGCACTAATGATAACCCAAACAGGCGGAGGATGCAGAGCTTCAAATTACATACATCTCCTACGTAAAGCTCTTGTTAAAGCAGGATTTGAAAAAATCCCCGTAATTTCTTTAAATCTCTCGGGTCTCGAGAAAAACAGCGGGTTTTCCCTCACTTTGCCTATGCTAAGAAGAATTATTGCAAGCCTTGTCTACGGCGATACATTAATGCTACTTCATAATCAAGTTAAACCATACGAAGTAAACCAGGGAGAAAGCCAAAAGCTTGTTGAATATTATACAGAAAAACTCTCTAACGGATTTAACAAAGGCATGGGCATTAAAGCAAAGCAGATTTCACAAAACCTTGATGAAATTGCAAAAGCGTTCAGCGAAATTATAGTCGTGAAAACACCAAAAGTTAAAGTTGGCGTCGTAGGCGAAATCTACGTTAAATATGCACGTCTTGGTAATAACGATCTTGAAAGCTTTCTCGCAAATGAAGGCTGCGAGGTTTGCGTACCGGGAATTATGGGATTTTCACTGTTTAAGGTTGATAATCGTCTTGAGGACATCAAGCTTTACGGCGGCAGTAAAATTAAATACCGTATTGTAAAAATTCTCATGGATTATCTTACAAAAATGGAAACCATGATGATTGCAAGCACTGCAAAATACGGATTTACTCCTCCAGGAGAATATGCTCACACTAAAACTCTTGTAAAAGACGTAATCGGGTACGGAAGTAAAATGGGAGAAGGTTGGCTCCTCACCGCCGAAATGCTTGAACTTACCGAAACGGGATATGAAAATATCGTCTGTACACAGCCATTCGGCTGTTTGCCTAATCACATTTGCGGAAAGGGCATGATTCGTAAAATTAAAAGTATAGATGAGCGTGCAAATATTGTGGCAATTGACTACGACCCCGGTGCGCCGAGAGTAAATCAAGAAAACCGCATAAAACTTATGCTTGCGGTAGCAAAAGAAAGGCTTACTTCTCAGCCTAAAACAGAGAAAACTCACAAAAAGCTTGAACATAGCTCTGAAAAACGAACAAATAAAGAAGTTGTCGGAGCTTAAAAATACTGAATTTTAAAAACGTCTGAATTGCTGTGTAACGGTTATTCAGACGTTTTTTATTGATTAATATAATTAATTTTTTTATTACCAAAAAATATTATAAAAATATAGTTGACAAATCAAATATATTAGGATATACTTGATTTGTCAACTAAAACAAGACTTTTTACATATAATATATATTGCCACTTAATAATACAGCATTTTATTAATTAGGAGAGTTAAAAATGAACGACCATGCAGCTTTAGGAAGAGATATTTTTGTTATTGAAAAATATTTCAGACTATATTTTAAAAATGCCCTAAAAGAATATGATGTAAATTCAACGGAAGCTATGGTTCTTCTTGCGTTTTACGAAAAAGGAGGTCCATTAAAAGAAGATGTTTTTAAAGACATACATGAAAATCAGTTTGCAAAAACTCAGGACCAAATCATTTCTGAGCTGCATTATGACAAAGCAGCGATGACAAGAACAATGCAGTCGCTGGAGAAAAAGGGATTTGTCATAAGAAAAGACAATCCTGACGATAGCAGGTCATTTCTGTTTTTTGTAACTGATAAAGCTAATCAGTTTAAGCCAAAATTAATTAACATTTTAAAAGAATGGAACGACCTTTTAATGAAAGATATTGAAAACATTGATATTGTTAAGACCGCAACTAAAAAAATGGCACAAAATGCAAGACAAATGATTTAGTTAATTAACTCGAAAAGGAGAATGTTCATGACAAAAGTACAGAAAAAACCTAATTTTGTTCTAATTATGATAATTTATCTTGCCGGAATTTTCATGGGCGCAATCGACACTGGAATAGTAACTCCTGCAAGAACAATTATTCAGAACAATCTTGGTGTTGACGCAACAAGCGGTATATGGATGATTACTATCTATACACTTGCATATGCGGCTTCAATCCCGGTAATGGGCAAATTGGCTGACAGATACGGAAGAAAATATGTATATTTAATAAGTATATCACTTTTTGGCTTGGGCTCTTTATTCTGTGGCCTTTCACAGAATTTTGGCGGTTTTACACTGTTACTCATTGCCCGTTCCGTTCAGGCAATCGGAGGAGGAGGAATTCTTCCTGTTGCAACTGCTGAATTCGGTACAACTTTTCCGCCCGAAAAAAGAGGAATGGCTCTCGGGCTTGTTGGCGGCGTATACGGAATTGCCAATATATTCGGAGCTTCTGCCGGAAGTGCAATTCTCGACCTCTTCGGAAAAAACAACTGGCAATTCATTTTCTACTTAAATGTTCCGATTACATTGTTTATCGTTATTGCAGGATTTCTCACACTTAGAAACGGTAAATCGGAAATTATCGGAAAAATTGACGGTTTCGGAATATCAGTTCTTGTTGTTATGATACTTTCGCTTCTTTATGGTTTAAAGAATCTTGATTACTTCAATTTTGTCGGAACAATCGGTACGAAAACCGTTTATCCGTTTTTGATTCTTTTTGCCGTTTTGATTCCTGTCTTTATTCTTATCGAAAGAAAAGCACAAGACCCTGTAATGAATCTTAAATACTTTACAAATAAAAACATTATTTTTACTCTCTTACTTTCTTTTGTAAGCGGATTTGTAATGATGGGTATGATCTTTGTACCGCAGTTCTCTGAAAATGCACTTAAAATCGCATCGGGATCAGGAGGATATCTTGTAATAATTCTAGGTGTATTTGCTGGTATCAGTGCTCCTGTCTCGGGAAAAATCATTGATAAATTCGGCGCAAAAGTTGTTCTAGGCTTCGGCTTTGCAATTTCAATTATAGGTTCTGTGTTCCTCATTCTTTTTGCAACAACCATTCCGAATTTTACAACTGTATTTATTAGCCTTATGTTTATAGGTATAGGCGTCGGCTTTACAATGGGCACACCGATTAACTATATGATGCTTGCAAACACAGATGAAAGAGAATCAAATTCCTCGCTTGCTACAATCTCTTTGGTACGTTCAATCGGAACAGCCATTGCACCTGCGATAATGATTGGTTTTATCGCACATGCAGGTGCTTCTGTTCAGACCAATATTACAAGCATAATGCCAAATGAAGTAAAAGTACCGCAATTGCCCTATTCTCAGGAAATTAACGATAAAATAAATAAATTAAAAACCGACCCTAATACTAAAGATAAAATAGGTAATATTGATATACCTGATCTTACTTCAATGCAAACAGTAAAAATAAACATGAATGATAATTCAAAATACAAATTGCCTGCTGATTTAATTGAACTTATGCAGTCAAGCGACGTTACAACAATAACTGCTAACTCAAAAACATTTGCATCCAGAATGTTTGCAGAGATGACACCTGATATTATTAAAAATATACAAGACGGGGTATCAAAAGGTATAAACGGTATCGGCAGCGGTATTAGCAGTATGAAGGATTCTTCCGCCCAGATACAAAAAGGATACAATGGAATTTCTCAAGGTGTGAGCGGAATGACCACAGCTGTTTCCGCACAAAAAAGCGCTCTTACCCAACTTCAAAGCGTTTCCGATATGTTTACAAAAATGGGTAACGGCGAATTGCCGAGCGGAATGACAATTGCTGATATGATTCCTGCAAACGTTAAAGCCAAAATGCCGCAAAGTGCAGTTAGCGAACTAGCAAAGCTGAAATCTGAAAAAGATCTTAATGCAAAAATTAATGATCTTAATTCGTCAATTTCAACTCTTGAATCAAAAATTACCAAAGCAACTACGGGCAAAAATAATATGAGTACTGCCATTGACGGAATGAATTCAGCTGTTTCTGCACAAAAAAGTGCTCTTGCTCAGCTTCAAAGCATTGCCGGTATGCTTGAGCAAATGGGTATCGACGAATTACCGCCCGGAAAAACAATAGCAGATATGATACCTGCAAACATTAAAGCAAATATGGCGCAAAGCGTAATTGATGAATTATCAAATTTAAAATCTATTGATGATCTCAATGCAAAAATCAATGAGCTTAATTCGTCAATTTCAACCCTTGAAGCAAAAATTTCAGCACTGAATACAAATAAAAATAATATCACAACTGCAATTAACGGAATGAATTCTGCTGTTTCCGCTCAAAAAAGCGCTCTTGCACAACTACAGAACGTTGCCAAAATGTTTAAAGAAATGGGTAGCGGTCAATTACCTAGCGGAATGACAATTGCGGATATGATTCCTGCAAACGTTAAAGCCAACATGCCGCAAAGCGCAGTTAGTGAACTAGCAAAGCTAAAATCTGCAAAAGATCTTAATGCAAAAATCAATGAGCTTAATTCGTCAATTTCAACTCTTGAATCGAAAATTTCAGCAGCAAATACAAATAAAAGCAATATAAACTCTGCAATTGATGCTATAAATTCTTCAATTTCGAAAATGGAAGACCTCAAAAGCAAGATGATTAAAATGAATGCCGCTGTTCCGGCAGCATTTGAAACAGCCAAAAACAACTATCTTTTATCTGTTAATGACAAATCCTCTAAAATTGAAAATGTATTTCAAACAACACTTAACGAAGGCTTTAAAAATGTATATTTATCTGCTGCCATTGCATCGGCTATAGCATTACTGCTTTTAGCATTCTATTCAAAAAAGAGAGAGAATCTTTTCAGTCTTACAGACGAAAACCAACAGAAAAAATAAAAACCTATTACTGCATAAAAAGAGGAGGCTTTAAGCCTCCTCTTTTTAGTTTTATAGTCGATTATCTTGAAAAATGTACTTGAATTTGCGAGGCAATTTTTTGATGCGCAAGGCGAAAGAGGATGGAATCCTGTCGGATTTCGACGAGGACAACACAGCGCAGCGGAAAATTGTCCGCAAAGGCTGTACGGTTTTCAGGTTAATTGACTATACCACGTTGCTTTAATAATTTCGGCATTCTGAAATCCAATACAAATGAAAGCAATACCGCCGCAACACATGTGATTATAGTTTCGGGTGCCATATACCAGGCATTGTAAACAAGAGAGTAAACCCAAATCGGCTGAAAAGCGGCAGTATCGCCCCAAACGGCAATACCTGAAATAAAATGACAGCAAAATCTAAGCACACATCCGATTATAATGCCTAACGGTAATCCGATTGCCTGGGATTTTATTTTATTTTTGAAAAGTCCACCGAATCCAAGTACTCCGAATGCAACAAAGTAATCAAACAAAAACGATACTATAAAGCCCGTCATTGTATGAAGATAACTAAAATTATTAAGACCTATGATTAGCTGTAAAAGTCCGTACACTGCACCTGTGAGTAACCCCCAACGTATGCCGTGACGATAGGCTATTATAAAAATCGGAAGCATACTGCAAACAGTAACAGAGCCTCCGAAAGGCGCCTGATATACTGTAATAACGCTGAGCACCGTTGCAAGTGCAAGCATAACGCCTGTTTCTACCAATCTTAGCAATGCCGTATTAATTGATTTTTTCATAAAATTCCTCCTTATTCTGACAAAAAACAAAAACGCTTTACGGTAATACCATAAAGCGTTGTTTTTATTTTATAAAACTTCCTACGCTGGCATTATCCAGATCAGGTTCAATACCGCTTTTGGCGGCATAAGGGTTGCGGCTAACACCGCTCTCAGCAAAATGCACCCCTGTAAATATTTATTTGTCCTATTCAGAATAATCGAGATTTTTGTTTTTGTCAAGTACAATTATTCTTCAATTGCACTCATTGTATCTTTTAATAAGGCTTTTAATGAAGCATCATCAATCGGATTACCATCTGGTTCGTAAAGATATGACCCCACGGAAGCCACAGGATCCCAAAAACAACCTGAAATTTCTGTTTGTTCTATTGAATTTTTTTGCTGCTCTTTCATTGCTGAAATAACTGGATCGCTTGCAATCGCAGAATCGTTAAGTGCTTCTATATTTGATGGACAAATTTCTAAATTTGAAGCAAGCTGTTCCTGACAATCCTTTGAAGACAAATAAGCTGCTAAAGCATGAGCTGTTGCAGGAAATTTTGTGTTAATATTTACGCCAAGCGCTCTGTATCCCAAAAAATCCACCATTTGTGTATTTTGCCCGTTAATATTAATTGTTGGCAGCTTTACAACTCCAAAGTTAGAGCCAAGTGCTTTTTTAATTGCAGGCGCATCCCAAGTTCCGTCAATGAGAGCGGCAACATTTCCGTTTTGCATTCCGCTAACGCCGCTTGTAACCGCCATGCTTGAAAAAGATTTTGATCCTCGAATTGCAGTAGCAAACGCTTTTAAGCTGTCAGTTACTTTTTGTTCATTATAATTGCATATTTGCGAAAAGTTTGCTTCATCAAAGCCGAGTGTCATCCCACCTGTAAACATGAACATACTGGCGTAATAGCCATTCCCCGCATCCATGGCAAACTCCTTGCCCTTAGAATCGCATACTTTAAGAGTTTGCTCAAAGGAAGTAACATCCTGGTCTGAAAGCACACTTTTGTCGTAGTACATT
>JAUZPX010000189.1 GCA_030705695.1 Bacillota bacterium | reverse complement strand
TTTTCAACAGGAATTTTTACAACTGCATCAGATTTAACAAGTGTTTCCACATCTAATGTGGCGTGCGGATATTTTTTGAATCAGCTAACAAATTTAACAACCAAAATGCAGTTTATGCCAACTGAATTGATTTCCCCATCATATTCAGTCAAAATGCGAAAGCTTTCTTCTACAACCTTTATTCTAAATGCGGCAGGTACAGATATTACGTCTTATACAAATTCAGGAACAGTAGACGTTTCCAAATTCCACTTTGAACTCGTTCCAAATCCGTCAATTAATTTCACAAGCTTAAATATTCCTGTAGGTTCACGCTTTGAGATTATCTCGTTTGGGAGAGCTTGCACACGCGGATATAGTTTTTCTGCTGGATTTAACTCGAATTTGAACTTTCTCACTTCTGGATACAATGGAACAGAAGCGTATGGGGCGGTATTTGGTTATTCGGCAGATGGGATATGCGGAGAATATTTTTCATTTGATGCTATATGTACAATTGATTTGAATGGGATAATTTCAGTTATATCAAACTGTGGATACAATACTTGGTCGTCTCCAACGTCGGCGGCATCATCAAAAAGTTACATATATTACAGTCAATCTGAATCATTGTTTACAAGTGGAATCAGTTCCATACAGATGTTCAATCAGAGTTATTTTAGAGGCGCAAACGGCACTAGAGTTCTACTATATCAATATACTTGAGGTGATTAAATGATAAACGTAAATTGTCAAACGAGAGAAATCACAGAAACACCTGACGAAATTACAGAAGTTTATATACCGCCAAATTACGATGATACGGTTGTAAATCTTATTCGTCAAAAATATACAATTGACAATGAATTTGCTCTACAACGGCAACGAGAAACAAAGCCCGATGATTTCAAAACATATTTTGATTATTGCGAGCAATGCAAAGCGCAAGCACAAAAAATTTGCGGAATTGAGCAGGTGAGCCAATGAACGCACAATTTCATAAACTGGCTCCAATAATTGCGTTGAGATTCATGCCGAATGAGTTTCAGCGTTTTTTAATTGCAGACGGATATACAACCGAAAATCTAAGCAACGATGCTGATCTTCCAGATGAAGTCGATAAAGATAATATAACTCAAAACAGTGAGATTCACCATGCCCACTCTTATAAGCTTGAATCGGGCGATAACGGATTACATTGGATTGATGGCGATGCTCTTGAACGCTTAAAAGGCTTGTGTGCCGATGCTCACGATTTTAAAGCAGAAAACAAACTTGATATGTTACGCTACACCTTAGCCAAAATGACACATTACAGGGTTGATGCTTTAACTTATCCTCATTTACATAAGGGCAAGCCGTGGAGTAATTATCACGCAAAGTTTGAGGACAACCTCGGGGCATTTTTAATTAAAAATCAATCTAAGATTCAAGAGATAGTACCAAATAAATATGATGATGTCTATAAGGCTTGCCGAAAAACGGCAATTAAAAATTGGTATGATGGTTTAGATTATGTCGGAGATCTGATTAATGATGAAAAAATATCAGATGAAACAAAGCTAGAGATTTGCACTGAGTGTATCCAGGGTATTTGTGACCTTTGGTACACGATGTCAATAGATTTAAAAATTATAGAAAGTAGGTAAAATTATGGCACAGTATAAAGGTATAGACGTTTCAGCAAGCAATGGTGTTGTTGATTGGAATGCAGTAAAAGCAACTGGAGTTAAATTTGCAATGTTACGTCTTGGATTTGGAAGCGATATGACATCTCAGGATGATTCACAGTTTGCAAGAAATGTTTCTGAATGTGAGCGCTTGGGTATTGATTGGGGTGCATATTTGTATTCTTATGCGCTGAATCCGACAGATGCACAAAGTGAGGCAAAGCACGCTTTGAGATTACTAAAAGGCAAAAAGCCTACATTACCGATTGCGTTTGATATGGAAGATGCGGACGGCTATAAGCACAAACACGGTATGCCATCAAATGCAGCTATTGTTGATATTTGCAATACGTTTTTATCAGCGTTAACAAAATCAGGCTATTATGTGGCGTTGTACGCAAGTCTTTCATGGCTTGATAATCAACTTAATTCTTCTGTTTTAGCTTCTTATGATAAATGGGTTGCACAATGGAATTCAACATGCCAATATACACATGGCTTTGGAATTTGGCAGGATTCTGATAACATAAAAATAAACGGTCATACGTTTGATGATGATATTTTTTACAGAGAATATCCTGCAATTATCAAAAACGGCGGTTATAATGGTTGGACTAAGCCTGCTTCGGTTGCCGCTGTCGCAAAGCCTACACCGAAACCTGCTCCAAAAGCAACA
>JAUZPX010000188.1 GCA_030705695.1 Bacillota bacterium | reverse complement strand
CAATGCGACCAAAAGGGATAATATTTGATTTTGACGGCACACTGGCGGATACTCTTCCTATTTGCGTGCTTTCATTTAAACAAGCATTCAAAAAGACTTTAGGAGTAGAATATTCCGATGCTGAAATATTAAAACACTTTGGTAAGTCCGAAGAAGGAATCATAAAAAACCTTGTAGCTCCCGAAGATTATGAAGAATGTCTGGATGCATATATAAAAACATATGAAGCCAATCACTACCTTTGTCCAAAGCCATTTGACGGGATTACTGACATTCTTGACACAATAAAAGCAACCGGAATCGGGCTGGGGCTTATCACGGGAAAAGGGAAGCATACAATAAAAATAGCGTTAGATTACCTTGATCTAAGTAAATACTTTGAATACGTAGAGCATGGCGATCCTCAAAAATCTATAAAGACACAATGCATAAAGAAAATTGCCGATAACTGGAACTTAAAGAGCAACGAAACAGCGTATGTTGGTGATCAAGTGACAGATATAGCAGACACAAACCAAGCCGGGGCTCTTGCAATTGCTGTAAGCTGGGCAACCACAAGCAATTATGCATTATTAAAACAGCACAACCCTGATTTATTGTTTAAAACTACAGATGAATTTAAAAATTGGATTTTAGATATTGGGAAATAAAAATATGAAAGCACTTGAATTTAGAAATAATAAACTTGTACTGACAGAACTGGCTATACCAGAACCGCCTAAAGGTGAAGCACTGATAAAGGTTTCAAAAGTAGGCATTTGCAATACTGATATAGAAATCACAAAAGGATATATGGGCTTTGAAGGTGTTCTCGGGCATGAATTTGTAGGCACTGTCGAAAAAATCAACTCAAATGATCAAACACTGCTTGGCAAAAGAGTAGTTGGCGAAATAAACTGCGGTTGCGGCGAATGTGAAAGCTGCAGAAAAGGGCTTGAACGTCACTGTACCAATAGAACAGTGCTTGGAATTTTCGGCAGAAACGGCTGTTTTGCAGAATATATGTATATGCCGGAGCACCATGTATACCATATGCCTGATAATATCAGCTATGATGAAGCTGCATTGATTGAACCTGCGTCTATTGCTTATGATGCTTTCAGAAATGTAAGTTTCACAAAGGACAGCACAGTAGCAGTTGTCGGAACGGGTGCAATAGGAATGATTTCCGTGTGGCTTGCAAAATATCTTGGCGCAGGCAATGTTATTATGGTCGGGCGCAGGGATAAAAAGCTTGAAATTGCAAAAATGGTGGGTGCAGACACAGTTGTAAATTCACAGAAAACGGATTCTTGTTCAGCCTTGAAGGAAATGACAGCCGGTAAAGGTGTTGATATGATAATAGAAACATCGGGGTCGGCAGCGGCACTTATGGATTCAATATACTCAGTAAAAAAAGACGGATGCATATCTGTTATAAGTTTTTATGAAAAGAATCTTGAAGATTTTCCTATTGATTATCTCGTTCTGCACTGTATAAATCTAAGGGGAGCAGCAGGCAGATTCGGAAATCCCTCTGCTGTATGTGACATCATATCAAAGAACCCTGTTAAATTAACCCCTGTTATAACACATAGGGTGAAATTTGATGATTGTCTTGATTTTATTAAAAATATTGAAAAATATAATACCGGGAAAATAAAAGTAATGGTGGAGTTTTAATAAAGAATATGGGGGAATATCTGTGAACAAGGAATTATTACCGGTGGGTGTACGTCGTGACGGATCTTATTACACAAGAATTGAATGGTCAAGCACAACGGAGTCAGATCCCACCTTCTGGGTTGTTAATCTGATACGCGATGATTTTGAGCGTAATGGTGGAACATGGGGCGCAAATTCAGAAGATAAGGTAGATGTAGTTCTAAGCTTTTTCGGAGAGAGCCAGACGATCGGTAAAATCAGAATTTTCAAGAATGTTGGTCTGGATATCAGCGTGCTTGAAGAACTTGCAAAAGTTATCAATATATATATAAGTGATACTGATGAGCCAAGAAAGCTTCGCCGCAAGGATGACAAAATTGACGATGTAAGCTGGACTCTCATAAAAAGCCAGCAAATGAAAAAATCTGAGGGATGGCAGGAAATTGCTCTTGACAATGCGGTGGAGGCAAAATATATACGATTTGAATTAATAGGAAATTTTTGTACAAAAGAAAATTTCATTCCCTGGATTGAAACAAGTGAGATAAAAATATACCCAAAAAAATAAGGATATAAGAGTTGATAACAATGTCAAAAAAATATGACTTTGCATCTGCATGCGTCAAATTTATTAAAAATATTAAAAAGCAAGAGGAGTGTTTAGAAATGAATTCAAAGGAATACATAAAGGAACT
>JAUZPX010000187.1 GCA_030705695.1 Bacillota bacterium | reverse complement strand
TATTGTTACCGATAAAATAAAGCAATTTGATTTCAATGATTTTCAGAATTCAACAACGCCTGTAAATCCTACCCATAAAGGCGGTTAATATGAAGCTTCGGCTTTTTCATATTAATTTTAATATCAGCTATCCGATGATTGCGGCATTTGTAATTCTTCTCTTAATAGATCGTTCGGGAGCTATTGCCTGCGGGTGTTTTGCGGCTGCAGTGCATGAATTTGGACATATTTTTGCTATGATATTATTAAAATCCAAGCCTGATACAATAAAATGCAATTTCTTTGATATTACTATTTTTGATAAAAACCGAAATCGAAGAACTTTTAAAGATGATTTGTTTATAGTTACAGCAGGCATTGCCGTCAATTATATATTAGCTTTGATTTTTTTTATATTATATTTTAAATTTAAGTTACCTGTATTTTTCTTGCTGTTTTCTTCTAATTTATTTATCGGGATTTTTAATTCTTTACCTGTTGAGGCCCTAGACGGCGGTCAAATACTTTATATTCTATTAACAAGGGCAGTTCAGCCAAAAACAGCAGTGAAAATTATTGAGATTATTTCTTTTGTTGTGCTGTTGCCAATGGCTCTTTTAGGCTTTTTGCTCTTGCTTCATTCAAAAAATAATTATTCTTTATTAATTATAAGTTGCTATTTAATGTTTATTTTGCTTATGAAAAAAAGCAAATTTTTTTAATCGGAGGAAAAATGATTAACAAGGATGTTGAAAAAATACTGCTGAAAGTACAGAAACCTGCAAGATATACAGGCGGCGAGCTTAATGCGGTTGTGAAAAACAAATCTAATGTTGAAGTTCGTTTTGCGTTTTGTTTTCCTGATACATATGAAATCGGAATGTCGCATCTCGGAATGAAAATTCTGTACAGTTTATATAACTCGCTTCCTTATGTTTGGTGCGAGCGTGTATTTGCGCCTTGGATAGACATGGAAAACGAGATGATTGAAAGAAAAATTCCTCTGTATGGCTTAGAGAGCGGTGATGCTATCACCGATTTTGATTTTATCGGTTTTACGCTTCAATATGAGCTTTCTTACACAAATGTTTTAAATATGCTCAAGCTTGCAAATATACCGATTCTTGCTAAAGACCGTAAAGGTCTTAATCAAATTATAGTTGCCGGTGGCCCTTGTGCCTGCAATCCTGAACCTCTTGCCGATTTTATTGATTTATTTTTTATCGGTGAGGGAGAAGAATCGGGTGTTGAAGCAATTGAATTGTACCATCAATTCAAAAAAGACGGCAAAAGCCGTGAAGAATTTATTAAAGCCGCATCACAAATTGAAGGAGTGTATGCTCCCTCACTTTATGATGTTGAATATAATGATGACGGAACTTTAAAGTCGTTTACAGCAAAAGATAATGCACAGAAAACAATTAAGAAGAGTATAATTAAAGATTTAAACACTTGTTTTTATCCGAAAGAGTTTGTAGTACCATTTATTGATATTATTCATGACAGAGCTGTTTCAGAAATTTTTAGAGGCTGCATCCGTGGCTGCCGGTTTTGTCAGGCAGGCTTTTTGTACAGGCCTGTGCGTGAGAAAACTCCTGAAACAATTAACAAACAGTGCCGTGACCTCTGCGAAAGCACTGGTTATGATGAAATTTCCCTTTCTTCATTAAGCTCTAGCGACTACTCAAAAATTGCTGATTTGCTTACAAAGCTTACAGAATGGTCCGACGATGAAGGAGTCAGTTTATCGCTCCCATCTTTGCGTGTAGACGCATTTAACGATGAAATATTATCAAAAATACAATCCGTTCGCAAAAGCGGACTTACTTTTGCACCTGAGGCAGGTACTCAGCGTTTGCGTGATGTCATAAATAAAAATGTCACGGAAGAAGAACTTATTAAAACATGCCAAACGGCGTTTAATGGCGGTTCAACATCAGTAAAGCTGTATTTTATGATTGGACTTCCGACAGAAACCCTCGACGATGTTGCAGCAATTGCCGAGTTAGGGCAAAAAGTTGTAAACGCTTATTACTCTGCTGAAAATAAGCCAAAAGGCAAATCTGTAAAAGTAACAGTAAGTGCCTCAACGTTTGTTCCGAAGCCTTTTACTCCTTTTCAGTGGTTTCCGCAAGATAGTATAGAAATTATCTCTGAAAAACAGAAGCATATTCGTGATTCTATCACAACAAAGAAAGTTTCTTACAACTATCATGATGCAGATACAAGCTTTTTGGAAGCCGTCTTTGCCCGTGGTGACCGCAAACTATGTGCTATTCTGCAAAAGGCATGCGAGAAAGGTCTACATTTTGATGGTTGGGCAGATTGTTTCAGCTTGAAAAAATGGATGGAGATATTTGAAGAATGCGGTATTGACCCACATTTTTATGCAAACCGAGAAAGAAGTTTTGATGAAAT
>JAUZPX010000186.1 GCA_030705695.1 Bacillota bacterium | reverse complement strand
CAATTGAGGAAATCGGCAAAATCGCAGGTGCAGACTCAATAGGATTTTTGCCTATAGACAAGCTTTCTGAGATTTTAAAGAATCAGGGAACAGGATATTGCGACGCGTGCTTTTCAGGTTATTATCCTGCAGGGAAAATTGAGAAAGCATTAGAGGGTAAAACTCCCAATCAATAAATAAATCAGAGGAATATACAATGAAAGATACATATGAATCTCCTTTGTCGGCAAGATATGCCGATGCAAAAATGAAATATATGTTTTCGTCTGATATGAAGTTCAGAACATGGCGCAAACTGTGGATCGCTTTGGCGGAAGCCGAGCATGAGCTTGGTTTGCCTGTTTCGCAAGAACAAATCGACGAGCTTAAAGAACATGCTGACGATATTAATTATGAAGTTGCCGAAGAACGTGAAAAACTTGTTCGCCATGATGTTATGTCGCATGTTTTTGCGTACGGCGAGCAATGCCCGAACGCAAAAGGTATAATTCATCTCGGTGCTACTTCTTGCTATGTCGGCGACAATACTGATGTTATTGTTATGACTGAAGCATTAAAGATTGTTCGTGATAAGCTTGTAAATGTTATAAGAGAGCTTTCTAAATTCGCAGAAAAATATAAGGCATTACCGACACTTGGATTTACTCATTTTCAACCTGCTCAGCCGACAACAGTTGGAAAAAGAGCAACACTTTGGATTCAGGACTTGATTATGGATCTGGAAGATGTCGAATATCAGATCAGTAAAGCGAAATTGCTTGGTTCAAAGGGAACAACAGGTACTCAAGCAAGCTTTTTGGAACTGTTTGACGGCGACCATGAAAAAGTAAAAAAGCTCGATGAACTAATTGCCCAAAAGCTTGGATACAGCGGTTGTTTTGCTGTTTCTGGTCAAACATATTCAAGAAAGCTTGATTATCAAATACTCTCCGTTTTAAGCGGAATTGCACAGAGTGCCGCTAAATTTTCAAATGATATTAGGCTTTTACAGCACTTAAAAGAAATTGAAGAGCCGTTTGAAAAGAATCAGATTGGTTCGTCCGCAATGGCGTATAAGCGCAATCCTATGCGTACGGAAAGAATTGCGTCATTGTCACGTTATGTTATGGTTGACGCATTAAATCCTGCAATAACTGCTTCTACACAGTGGTTTGAAAGAACACTTGATGACTCTGCAAACAAGAGAATCAGCGTTCCCGAGGCTTTCCTGTGCGTTGACGCTATATTGAACTTATACGCAAACGTAGCCGACGGCTTGGTAGTTTATGAAAAAGTTATTGAACAACGGCTTAAAAAAGAGTTGCCGTTTATGGCTACTGAGAATATAATGATGAATGCCGTAAAGCTTGGTGCCGACCGTCAAGAACTTCATGAGAAAATCAGAGTTCATTCAATGGCGGCTTCTAAAGTTATAAAAGAAGAGGGCGGAGAAAACGATTTGTTGGAAAGAATTGCGAACGATGCTTCTTTCAAAACAACAATTGAGCAATTAAACGCAATTCTTGCACCAGAAAAATATACAGGACGTGCAAAAGAGCAAACAGAAGAATTCTTAAATGATGTATATAAAGTTCTTTCGAAATATTCGGATATTGAGCAGGAAAAGGCTGAAATAAACGTATAAATTGATATCACTAACTAAATTGATGAGGTGTTAATTTTGGTAAAAGCAATTGTAGGTGCAAACTGGGGCGACGAGGGAAAAGGCAAAATTACAGATGTTCTGGCACTTGAATCTGATGTAGTTATAAGGTTTCAGGGCGGTGCAAACGCAGGACATACAATCATAAACGATTACGGTAAATTTGCATTGCATCAGCTTCCGTCAGGAGCATTCCATTCCCATATTACTAATGTTATCGGAAACGGGGTAGCCCTCAGCGTTGAAAATTTTGTAAAAGAAATGCAAGAACTGAAAGACCGCGGCGTTCCGCAGCCGAATGTACTTATTTCCGACCGTGCCCAAATAGTTATGCCTTATCATATTGCTTTTGACTGTTATGAAGAAGAAAGATTATCATCAAAACAGTTTGGCTCGACAAAATCGGGTATAGCACCTTTTTATTCAGATAAGTACGCTAAAATCGGTTTTCAATTAAATGAAATATTTGATGATAGAAACAGTTTGAAAGAAAAAATTGAAAGCGTTCTTGAGATAAAGAACACTGTCTTGAAAACTCTTTACAATAAACCTCCCATTGAGGCTCAAGATATTCTTAATAAGCTTGATGAATACAAAAAAATGCTGGAGCCTTATGTAGGCGATTCTCATGAATTTTTAAGAAATGCTGTAAAGAATGGCAAAAACATTTTGCTCGAGGGTCAACTCGGTACGCTTAAAGACGTAGACTTCGGTATTTATCCTATGGTAACGTCATCAAATACAATTGCAGGATACGGAGCTGTCGGTGCAGGAATTCCGCCGTACGAAATTAAAGAAGTTATT
>JAUZPX010000185.1 GCA_030705695.1 Bacillota bacterium | reverse complement strand
ATTTTGAAGAATACAGAAAAACCTGTAACAAAGATATAAATTCGATTCAGTTTCGGGAATCATTATGAGAGATGAAAGCCGGGATATCTGTCCGGCAGACAATTTATGAAAGCTTATCAACTAACGAGCTGACGAAGGTGGCTATAACTGCAGGAATGCAAGATGTTATCTCAAAGAAAAAATATTGATACTATATTGGTTATACAAAATAACATATAGCGTTGCGAGGTATGAATTTATATGAGTAGGTTCTGGCGCTGCTTGCTTTTGTGTGAAGGGGAAAAAGAGAAGATTAAATATGGTGCAGGGTATTTTTATTGATAAGATGTTTACCGGGGGAAATCTCCCCAGGGTAAGTGTATAAAAATGGGTATATAATTTATCGTGTCAGTGTAACTCAAAGAGCGAAATTTGATAGAATAAGGCGAAATCCGGAAGAAAAGACCAGGAATCGCGTAGGAATATCAAATTTCGCTCTCTTTTTTTGCCTTTTTTTCAGAAAATGAAGCCAGATTTGGGTGGATCCGTGCGCCGCCGTCCTCCGTTTTTTACAACAGAAAATAAAAAAGCGGAGGAGAAAAAGAATGACAAAAAAAGAATTATCACAGTTGTATTATCTGAAACGGGAAATCGAGCAGCAGCAGTGTAGGTTGGAGGAACTGCAAGCGGCGGCGACCTCGTGTACGGCGATTGTTACGGGTCTTCCGAAATCATGCTGTATTTCAGACAAACTGGCGGAGTATGCCGTTGAGATTGCGGACTTTAAGGTGCTGGTCGACCTGAACCTGAAAAGATGCTTTTATGAACTAAACAGGCTGAGCTGCTACATACAATCGGTTGACGTCAGCCAAATGAGAATGATCCTGTCGCTCCGGTATATTAATGGATATAGTTGGCGGCAGATCGCTTTCAGTATCGGCGGAAGAAATACTGAGGATATTGTTCGTATGGCGCATTATCGGTTTCTGGGAAAGAATCAATAAAAGTTGTTCGTTTTGTTCGGTTTACCTGTGGTAGAATGTAAACTGTAAGGAAGATTGCAGAAGGAGAGCCTGTGGATATACTGTACCCTATCTGCAGGCTTTTTTCAAAACAAAAATTGTAAACGGGGGCTGTTACAGCCGGAAAAACCAAAGAAACCATGCAGGTGTCAGGGATGCCAGGAGTTAACACATGAGGCCTATTGCCTATTGCGCTCAGTATAATAAAATACTTCACAGTATCCGCCCGTGAGCGCGGATACGACAGTAAATGGCGACTGTATCTGCATTCGTGTCTGCTCTGTGTTGAGTGCTACAGAAACGGAAGGATAGTGTGTTGACTACGTTGTTCCGCATCGGGGCGATCCGAAATTGATGTGGGAACACAAGAACTGGAGAGCTTTATGCAAGAAGTGTCACGACACAAAACCGGAACGAAGGACAGTGTGCCGGAGTAAAAATTTTAGGATGAAAATGCCGAAAATCCGCATAAATACTGACGGTAGGGGCCTATTTATCTATACAGCTTTTGAATCAGAAGACCGCCGCCCCCCAAAACACGGAACGTTGCAGACAAGGGGGGGAGGGGGTCACGTTGCTGGGGTAAAATCCCGAAAGCCGCATGATTCCTTGCGATACGGGCATTTTTTTAATTTCGTGTACATTTTAAAGTAAAAACACCGGAATCCTCTGGTTTTATGAGGGTTTGCGGTGCTTTTATTTATAAAAAACAGAAAAAAGAAAATGATGATAAAAACGCATTTTAAGGGCAAAAACCCTCAAAAGGGTGGTCAAAATCAGCTTGGCAGACGATGGATGGAGAATGGTGGTCAAAATGCCTTGAATGCAAGGAAAAAACAGAGGATACGGGTTATTCGGGAGCTTAAAAAGGGTTACAAATCTATCGCTAAACACACCGAACACATTGAACACAGCAGGACACGGTGCGGTTCTGCTGCCGATACCATGAGCTGACTGGCAACGAGCCAAACAGATGTTCAAAGCTACGGCGCAAAGATTTATCGTCATGACAGCATTCCCGAAAGAAAACGGAAGCTCTGCAGCGAGCAATGCCGGTACGCATTCTGGAACTGTTTTCAGAGAATAGAAAAGAATTTTGAAAAAAATAAGTTGTTGGTTTTGTTGGTTTTGTCCGTGGTATAATATAAACTGTGGAGACGAAAGGATAATGAATTTATAAAAAATAGTGAAAAATGAAAACTTGCCGAAAATGCCGAAAGGAACGTGATATAATGGTAGTATACAAAAGTAAATAGGGGAAGCCTTAAAAAAATTAAAAATTATTAAATGTGTCCACTAAAATCCATTGTAATCAACTATGCAAGTGTGATATATTTATAATCAGAGAAATTGAATAGACGGACAAAGGCTCTGTCACATAAAGTGTTTGGGCTTTTATTTTGCCAATTTTGAAGAGGTGTATGATCAAATTTCCTGTGAACAGCGGCT
>JAUZPX010000184.1 GCA_030705695.1 Bacillota bacterium | reverse complement strand
TAAAAATAACGCAAGCGAACTTTATTTCGAAGAAGTTGATATTGATGAGCTTTTTACAAAATTGAAAGCAGCCCGCATCGAATATGTACATGAGCCGCTTGAACATTGCTGGGGTCAAAGAGCGGTTCGCTTTTATGACCCCTACCACTATATTATCGAGGTTGAAGAGGATATTGTAATGGTTGTAAAGCGTTTCTGTAACAGTGGACTGTCGGAAGAAGAGGTTGCAGTGCGGATGGATGTCCCGGTGGATTATGTAAAAGAGTGTATGAAATCATAAGCCTTTCATTTGTTACGAAAGTTATGAGCACACTGTGCAGCCTCGTTGTAAATTTGAGCTTCGCTTAATGTTTACACTCTGTAAGGAAAGTACTTAGGTTGTTTCATTCTGTGGCTTATCAGCCAAAATAGCGGGGATGTGGCTTTCCATATATACAAAGGCGCCGCCCTTAGTCTAACTTGGGCGGCGCTTTAACGCCTAAAGTTATTATTATGTATATCATTTTCTTTGTGTTCTTCAATATCAATCAAAACAACTGCATAGATTAACAACACTATAGTACTCCATATTGCCTTAATGCCGAAAAGTGATGTAATGATTCCGCCTATCAAAGCACCAGACAAAAATGCAAGAATTATTATAAAATAGCGAATGGAACGAACGGCAGCATCTGTATCTTTTTGTGTAATCGCAAGACATAGAGCTTGCGAAGCTGAACGCAAATTACCTGTAGACATGGTTGTGTTAAATTGGGAATCTACCAACTTCCGGAAAGAGGACACTTGAATGGATGCAACCAATGAGACTGTAGCAGTTACAATAACATTTGGAGCAGATGAAGGAATGAATCCAATAATAAAAAGAACGATCGTTTCAAAAATTAAGATTATCCTTTTCCAATCCAGATAATGAACAGCTGATTTATTTGCTTTTATCATTTCGGATAAAAATACTCCAATTATAAAAGATAATATTGGAGGAATGTGGCTTAGTGCCAACTGCCATTTTCCTGTAGACACATAAATCCCCAATAGCACAATATTACCTGTTTGTGCATTGCAAAAAACTCCGCCTCTTCCCACAAATGTGTAAGCGTCCAAAAATCCACCAACAATTGCAAGAAGCATACAAAAGGGTACTGATTCGCTTACAGGAGTTGCATGCTGCCTCATGATCTTCTTGGAAGTCATAAAATAGAATTATCATTCCTTCATATGTATAGTACATGAAACTTGTTTCCTTTTCGCATTTATTGTATAATACAAACAAGTATATGTCTAATATATAAAAGCTATAAATTTCATGCATTCAAGTTATAGTTGCGGAGATGATGTTTTGGATTTCAAAGAACTCCAGTATATTACAAGTATTGCCCGCAATCAGAATCTCACAAAAGCATCTCAGGAGCTTTATGTTTCGCAACCTTCTCTGAGTAAATTCCTGCATAATTTAGAAAAAAACATAGGGATTAAATTGTTCAATCGGTTGGGAAACAAATTCGTCTTGACTTACGCTGGAGAGCGTTATGTGGAATATGCAAAACGCATTCTACTGATAAAAAAAGATCTTGATGATGAAATAAATGATATATCTGTATTACGAGACGGGCGGCTGAATATTGCTTTTCCTCTAACACGCTGTTCCTATATGGCTCCAGCAATTCTTCCTGAATTTAAAATGGCCCATCCAAATATAAAGGTTAACTTATTTGAGGCAAGTTCAAATGATCTTGAGAAATTACTGTTGAACGGGAAGGTGGATATTGCCATCTTTAATGGTCCCATAAATCACTCAGACCTTGCTTATGAAATACTGGGTAAAGAAGAAATAGTATTAGTAGTAAGTAAGAATCATCCTTTGGTTAATAGCGGAAAGCCTATAAAAGAGAGTAGATATCCTTGGATTGATATTAAACAGTTTAAAAACGATAGCTTTATTTTACATTATTCTGAGCAACGAACAGAACAGATTGCCAATCAAATATTCAATGAAAAAAAGATTGTTCCCCAGGTCATACTTCGAACACATAGTATTGAATGTGCCGTTCGATTGGCAGCCTTAGGTTTTGGTGTCTGTTTTGTGTCCGAAAATCATATTAAACATATCTCCTTAGAAACTAATCCAGCGCTATTCTCTGTTGGTGATTTCCCAACTGAAGTTGAACTGCTGGCAGTTTACCGTAAGGACGCTTATTTGCCTCAGTATGCAAGAGATTATATTAGTATAGCAAAAAAGTGCTTATAGCAGAGCAAAAGCAAAACGGCACGAGATTGGAAAAACTGGCTGCTTGAATTGCAAAACAAAATCAATTCCAAACAAATTATGATCGGCATTCTGAGTATAGATTGTGCAAACAAAACCTCCTTGCATGTTGGCCCCCAAATGCCGATTTCAACTGTTTTGATAAAGAAACACCCATGAGCATGCGCAGCCCAATTTGGAAAGTACAGCTAATTTTACTACTGTAAGTACAGATAATGTGCACACTG
>JAUZPX010000183.1 GCA_030705695.1 Bacillota bacterium | reverse complement strand
CGGTCGAAAAAGCTTAAAAGCTATATAAATAGAAAGGTACAGAAAAAATGATACGCGACAATAGAGACGATAAGAAAAAGCATAAAAATTGCAGTTTCTGCGCAGAAAAAATCGATGCTGTTGATTACAAAGACGCAGCAAGATTAAAAAGATATTTGACTGAAGCAGGAAAAATTATCCCTAGAAGAATCACAGGCACTTGCGCTAGCCATCAAAGAATGATTGCTACTGCTGTTAAACGTGCAAGAGAAGCTTCTATTATCAACTACGTATTTGATTAATTAAGGATAAAAAAATGGATAAAATAACAATCAGATCAGACAGAAAAACTGATTACACTTTCCATTACAAAGGTGACGAAGTCGTTCTTAAAGCTGGCAGCATCATAAGCATCGCAAACGGCTTGAACGACGTTGTTCTACCTACTTGTATAATGAAGATTATCAACAACTTAATCGTTATTAAAGACGACGCAAAGTAAAATAGTTCTAGGTGAAAGGCAAAGCCTTGAACCGTAGAAATATTTCATCCTGAACTTGTTTCAGGATCTTATTAGCTTAATAATAAATTTAATTTAACTACCTGTTTATAAAATAGGCTTAATGCCATTGTTAGCAGGTGGTTTTATTATTTTAGCGCTTTGAACTCTTGTATCATCATTGACTGATGATTTTGCAGCCTTACTTGTTTTTTGCGGCGCGTCTTTTATTATATCTTTCATATCCTTTGAAATTTTGGCATGAATTGTGTTTGCCTTATTCAGATATGCAGTAAGTTTTTCATAGCGTGATGTCATCTCCCCGTAAGGAACTTGCATTGTCACAAGCTCATCAACGCTTGAATTTATATTTGTAAGCTTGGACAGAAGGTCTTTCATAACCCTGCTGTAGTTAAACTTTTTAGAGACTCTTGCAAGTATCTGCACTATAATAAACGCTTTGAACTTGGAAAAAACCGTGGCTTTTTTATTTGAAGTAAAACTCATAGCAGATGCTATCTGGTTTGAAATCTTGGCACTCAAGCCGAGTTTGTCATAGGCGTCATTTAATTCTGCCAATTCATCAAGTATTTTTTCTCTTCTGTGCTTTAAATCAGTGATTTGAACCATATAGCCAAAACTTTGTAAAACATCAATTTCGGTATTTAATTTTGCCAGCATTTTTTCTAAAATTTCAATTCTGTGCTCGATTTTAAGCATTTCATCCGAGATAGTTAAATAGGCATTGTTTTCCAATATATTTGAATCGTAATCATTCAGGCGGCTGCCTGAGCTTTGGGTTTGAGGCTGCTGTTGTTGTTGATTTTGTTTGGAATTTGACTCAAAGAAATTGGCATCGTTTTTGCCATTTAACGATGTTAAAAGATAATTATTCAATTTTAACTTACCAAATTCCATACTCATACACGTCATGATAACTAAATTGTATTTCATTTTGACCCTTCAAAGAGTGTATTTAGGGATAAATTTATTCAAATAAAATGTGATATAATAAATTAAAAAGGAGATACAACAGATGCTTTGTTGGAAGAAAGAATACGCTTTTACGTTTTTAAACGTCATGCTGAACTTGTTTCAGCATCTATCCAGCATACTGCACTGGTAAGATCCTGAAATCAATTCAGGATAACGTGGGGATTAAATGATTAAACATTAAGAGGGCGGAATTTTTTGAAAATCAAAAAATTCCGCCCTAAACCTTTCAACCGTTAGACCGTTCAACCTTTCGACTATTTTTAAACTCTCTTAAGTAGGTAGGGTGGGCAAAAATGATTAAAGGTGGGATTCTACAATTTTTAGTGTATTTTGCCCACCGGCATAAAACGTTTGATTATGGTGGGCAAATACGAATGACGGTTTTATAAAACAACGTTTGTCTTACATGCCCACCCTACTTTGACACTTTATTTATTGTTTGCTCTTGAACTCTCTTAACTGATTCAGTTCTTTTTGATATGGCGAAAGACTAACCAGCTTCTCGATTATTCCAGGCATTACATCTATTACGTAATCTATTTCTTTTTCTGTAGTAAATCTGCTCAAGCTGAATCTGATACTTCCATGAAGGGCCGTAAAAGGCACTTTCATTGATTTTAGAACGTGGCTTGGCTCTAGGGAGCCTGATGTGCAGGCACTTCCAGAACTTGCACAAATTCCCAAATCGCTCAAATACAGAAGAATCAACTCACCTTCAATGTATTCAAAACCGATATTTGTAGTGTTTGGCACCCTGTTTGAATACCCGCTGTTTAAACGTGCATTAAATACATTTTTTAAGATAGCACCTTCTAACTTGTCTCTCAAGCGCTTAACTTCAGTTGCCTCGTATTCAAGACCTTCTTTTGCAAGCTGAGCAGCTTTTCCGATTGCGACGATATATGGAACATTTTCTGTTCCTGCACGTTTGCCGCGCTCCTGATGGCCGCCTACTATAAGAGGCGTAAACATTGTTCCGGATTTTACATATAAGACACCGACTCCTTTTGGAGCGTG
>JAUZPX010000182.1 GCA_030705695.1 Bacillota bacterium | reverse complement strand
TGCAAAAAAATCGGTGAAGAAATAACAGAAGAGTTAGAATATGAACCGGGCAAATTATTTGTAAACCGGTATGTGCGCCCTAAATATGTACAAGCCAATAATCAAGGCATCATCAGTGCGCATATGGTTGAACGTCCTTTACCCAAAGCCATTGTTGGCCCGGGATTACTGGCACAGATTATCATTGATAAGTATGTAGATCACTTACCGCTGTACCGGCAAATGGAGCGCTTTAAAAGAGAAGGCATCAACATCCCTTACAGCACTATTGGTGACTGGATAAAGAACGGATGTACCCTGATAGAACCTTTGTATGAATCGCTTAAGAAATTAATTGTACAAAGCAATTACCTGCATGCCGATGAAAGCCCTATAAAAGTGTTAGATAAAGATAAAAAAGGTACTACCCATCGTGGTTATTATTGGGTGTATCATAACAGTATAGATGGGCTTGTATGGTTCGATTACCAGGAAGGCAGAGGAAGAGAAGGACCAGTGGAAGTACTGAAAGATTTTAAAGGTTATCTGCAAACAGATGGGTATGCGGTGTATGATTTTTTTAAAGAAGAAAAGGACATAACAGTGCTGCATTGCATGGCCCATGCACGCCGCATGTTTTTCGAAGCAAAGGACAATGATAAAGCTATTGCTGAATATGCATTGGAGCAAATAGGCCTGCTCTATAATATAGAACGCAAAGCCAAAGAACGGCAACTTGATGCGGAGCAAATCCTGTACCTGCGCCAAACAGAAGCGGTGCCAGTATTAGCATCACTAGGCAAGTGGATGAAAGAGATCTACTTAAAAGTATTGCCTAAAAGCGCGATTGGCAAAGCTTTAGGTTATAGCATTGCCAGGTGGCCGCAGCTCATGCTGTATGCAACTGATAGCAAACTGAACATCGACAACAATCCGGTAGAAAACTCCATCAGGCCGCTAGCTATTGGAAGAAAAAATTATTTGTTTGCCGGTAGCCACGAAGCAGCAAAACGCAGCGCTATGCTCTACTCACTAATGGGAACCTGCAAGCTGCATGGCATCAATCCTTTCATCTGGCTCAGAGATGTTTTGCAACACATCGCCAACCATCCAATCAACAAAATAGAAGATTTATTGCCGCATAACCTGTCTGCCGAACAGGCAAGCTGGAAACCTACCGCCAACGGCTAAACGCAAAGTTAAACTGCAATATTATTACTTTTGGATGTACTTAGACGGTGGGATACGTTGTAACATTACAAAAACCTATTGTGATGTTGCACCGGCAAATTGTTGTATGCTTTATATGAATGTATGGGGACTGTCTAAATAAGTGTGTGAGTTATAAACTTGCAAAATATGGTAGTAGCGGGGCAAAAGAATTTTCGAGTAGACCAAGCCGTAACAAGTAATATATTCAGAAGATTACCTGGGTTGTATTGGCGAAAGTTTTAAAACTTTCGTTTATTTTTATAATGCATTGTTGATTAATTTTTTAAAAAAAATATGCACAAGTTGGTAGAGTGGAAGACTTTCGGATATTTAAGAGTTAGCAGCAACTATTATGAGAACAATTATTGAGAATTTTCAAATTGTTATTGACAGACAGAACTTACTTGGATATTACTTTCCAAAATTATTACAAGCTCCTGCTGACATTTTATCAATTCATCATGCTGAGGAGTCATTGAATTTAAAGTTTAATCTAGAGCTTTACGAGCTATATGAGTTTGCTAATGGAACGAGAGTAGATGAGGGCAGCGAACTGACGCTTCGAAAGATTGGACTTATCCCAATTCATAATTTTTTGAGCTTAGAGGATGCAGTAAGTTATTACAATTCCATTATTAATATGAATGATGATACACTTAACGACTTCTTTTTAAACTTTGACACAGATTATAAACCGGGCTTTAAATTATTCCCCTTCCTTGAAGATAATGCCGGTAATTGTTATTGGGTGGACTTAAATGTTGGTAGTAAAAACTATGGAAAGATATTCTGGACAAATACCTATGGTGAACAGCCAGACTATGCATTTGAGTCATTAACATCCATGTTTCAAACTATTGCAGAATGTTATGAAAGTGGTATAATGACAGTTGATGAAGAAAAGAATCTTTCGTGTGACTATAACCAGTGGTATCGTATTGCAAAAAAGAATAATCCGGGCTTGACGCATTGGGACATATATCTGAACCAATAAAATGCTGCTAACAGTTCGGGCCCAGCCGAGTCTCCCTCGGCTGGAACGAAAGGTGCACAGCATGCACGCGAAAGCATGTTGATGTCATGTATATAATTAACCTGGTATCAATGATGCTCCCATAACGCCAAAGTAGTGAAGATTGAGATTTGATAAAACTCTTTTAGAATTTCGGTTCCAGCCGAGTCTCCCGCAGGGGACTCGGCGAGCATAGAGCTATCGTAACACTTTATTGTATATTGCTTTATGGCTGTTAAGCAACAAATATCGGCAACAGATGGAACTTACTTTATCACAATCACCTGCTTTAGCTGGTTGCATCTTTTTGA
>JAUZPX010000181.1 GCA_030705695.1 Bacillota bacterium | reverse complement strand
GAATATCATTCAATGTATGCCCGCAGTTTGTCTGCCCATCAGTTAACACAAACAGCATCGGCTTGACATTCGGATTCTTAGCTTTTTCATCTACAAGCATTTTTGTTGCAACAACAATTCCATCATACATCGCCGTATTGCCGCCCGCTTGCAAATCTTTTACTGCTCCTGTAAACAGTGCTCTTTGATTTAGATCAAACTTCGCTATCGGAAGATTTATATTTACATCAGTAGAAAATGAAACCATGCCTACTGAGACATCTTTTTTAATATACTGCGAACCGCTGATAAGAGACTGCTTCAATTTATTTAGCGGAACTCCTGACATACTTCCTGACATATCAGCCACAAAAACTGCAGCTATATCATTATTGGCATCCTTCTTTTCCTTCCAGAGCTGCTGGGCCTGGCTGATTACATCTCCACTGACATTGCCAAATTCAGGTGTATAATCATCACAATTATTAAATCCGTAGTCAGTTGCAAGCTTCTGAGACTGTGGAGATTTACAGAATTCAATATATTTGTTAAGTATATCTTTTTGCATCTGCGTTAAGTCTCCAATTGCATATACAGGGCTGTCATGCCTTACTCCAAAAGGAGTGAATATATAATTTGATTTTATTTGAGGAGTATTAAAATATGACTGATATTCCAACACAAATCCGTCAAATACTCCTGACGTTGCTGAATCCCTCATTTGCATTGTTGTATAGGCTACAAAAGGAATATTTGCCTGGAATTTTTCAAACCCTTGCACTGCTTTCTCGCTTAAAAGATCCTTGCTATCATATGCATTTAAAGTTGAAAGCAGAAAATTCAATCCGGTTGAGCTTGCGAAAGGATTTGTATAGCCCATCTGAATTTCGCCATTTGCAACTGCTTCTGTTATTGTTTTTAAATTTATTGCTCCATATTTTTTTATCAGCTGATCATACTTTGCCTTGGATAAAAGGATTCCCGGCACATTTCCTGCAAGTCTTTTCTCTGCCAGCGTCACATTAATACCTTTTGACTTCATTATCTCTCCCCAAAGTTCATTGGAAGGTGAGAATGCTTGAGGCAGGTATTTGCCTGAAACAATATAATCCATCCCCTGTCCCGAAGCCATACTTCTCAGCCTCACTGAAACAGGTGCCCCGTTAATCTGTATATGGGCATTATTAAAAGCTTTGGTTGTTTCAACCAGCCATCCGTCAGTTTTATCTCCCGCTTTTTCAGGTGAAGAAAAAATTTCAATAAAATTCGGCGTTGTACTTTCTACCTGCGCAGGATATTTTGTTATATCCGGAAGTGCATCTTTTGTACTTGCTGCATCAATACTAACTGTATCTTTCCTGGCAGGAACATTACTTACCGCTATGTCCTTATAAAGGTTGTCCAATACTTTCATTGCATTTTCGGTTGTTATAGTCCTCTTGCTTTTACCTATGTTTTTTGTCATTGAAATACCACCGTAAATCAAGCCAAAAACCAAGATTGATACTCCGGCCAAAATTGCTATTTTCCTTACCATACCATTATCAGGCATAAAACAATACCACCCTTTCTTTTTCGAAAATTTTATCTATAAACTTGCCACATTAAAAATATCATTAATCAACTTCTATTTACTTTTGACTTCTTAATTAATTCATCCATTTGTTTTATCTCGTTAGTATTATTGATTTCTCCCTCTTTCATGCTGTCAATTTTAGATATTTCAAGCAAAAGTTCATCAAACTTGATTATGATTTTCTCATTATCCTCTATAGCATTTTTAACAAACGAAGTATACTCATTATAAATGCTTGCCTTAGAATTCATAATCCCGGATGAAAATTTCTCAGTTTGGTTCTGCTCTCTGATTTTTTGATAATCTTCCTCATCAAAAGCATCAATTTTGTTAATAATGCTTTTGATATTGTTATAAAAAAGCATCTCAACATCTAAAATTGCCCAATTATATTTATCATAGCCGCTGCTGAGAATGCTAAACTTTTGCAGCAGAATTTCCATAATTTTTTCTTTCTTCTTTGTCAGCCTATCAACTTGTTCCAAAAGAGTTGTTATATCATTGTCAAAAGTCTGTTTCCCATACTCCTGTTTGAGTGCGGCAATGCATTCCTGCGCATTTGTTATACTATCAATTTGAACTTTTTCACCCTTACTAAATATTAATTTGTAATTCCCATAAATAAACATACATAAACTCATTAATACGGTTGTCAGGCCAACGGCAGTACCAAAAGTGCTCGGTCCGCTCAGCGAAATATTAAATAATCCCGGCGAGAATAATGCAATGTTTAAAATTGCGATCCCGGCATTTAATCCAATTAACTTATATAGATTATCTTTAATCACAAAGGGTCACTCCTAAAAAATACTATTATTGACACTCTTTTTTAGCCTTAACAATAATTTTACACAATATTATCAAAAACAGCAATATTTTTATTTTGGAAAATGGAAACTCTTATTTTACTCACACTGCGATTTCTTTACTTATAAAATTACTATATGTTAATATCTATG
>JAUZPX010000180.1 GCA_030705695.1 Bacillota bacterium | reverse complement strand
TGGAAATTTTCTGAGGCTGATATCAAAGAACGGCGCTTTTGGGACGAATATCAGAAGTGTTACGAAGAAACAATAAACCGAACAGCGGCAAAGCACGCGCCATGGTATGTCATTCCGTCGGATAAAAAATGGTATGCGCGTCTTGTTATTTCCGAGGTTATTGTAAAAACCCTTAAATCGCTTGACTTAAAATATCCGAGTCTGTCACCAGATCAGGAAGAGCTGCTTTTGAAATACAAAAACGTACTTGAAAGTGATGAATCAATATGAGTTATTATAATCCAAGGTTCTGAAAAATGAACTGTGTAAATGTGTTTAACAGCCAAAATTTTGACCAATACTTTATATGCAACCAAACAGGGCAATGCTGAGGAGCAACCCGACGCAGGCTGCGGGATAAAACTGTGGAAAGCGGCGGCGAAGGTCGCTGCTTTTCTATTCACAGGATATCCCCAGCGGATAAACCTCGGGAGTTTGAGGGCAGAGCCCTCATCAGCCGTCAGGCTGTGAATCTATCCTCGAAAAAGATCGCAAACTGGGCATATGCCAATCCCCAGTCTCTCACCGGCATTGTCCACTTCTTCGAGATTTCTTCCGCGCTCATATAGATTACCTTTCGGATAGAATCATCCGTCGGAAATATAGCCTTGGATTTGGTGAATTTTCTTACTGCCCTGTGGTAGCTTTCAACCGCATTTGTTGTATATATTATCTTTCGGATGTCTGTGGGATATTCAAAAAACACCGTCAGCTCGGCCCAGTTTTTATCCCATGATTTCAGGATATTCGGATACTTCCTGTCCCACTTCTCGCGGAATTCCTCTTTTGCGTATTCTGCGTCATCAAGATTCACCGCACCGTAGATTTTCTTCAGGTCAGCACACACTGCTTTTCTGTCCTTGTACGGCACAAATTTGCAGCTGTTCCGGATCTGATGAACAATACAAAGCTGATTTTTGGTTTTTGTGAAAATTGAGGTTATTGCGTCGCAAAGCCCTGTCAAATTATCGTGACAGGCGATGAAAATGTCAGAAACTCCACGATTGTTAAGGTCTGCACAAATGCTTGCATAGAAGCTTGCTGACTCATTTTCAGATATCCATGTGCCGAGGATTTCTTTCTGCCCGTCCATGTTTATGCCTAAAACCGAGTAGACGCATTTGTTGATAATTTTGTTGTCTTTTCGTGAGTTAAACACGATTCCGTCAAAGAAAACTACCGGATAAATACTGTCCAGAGGACGGTTCTGCCACTCGTTGACCTGTGGTAAAATTTTATCCGTTATGCGTGAAATCATCCCCTGTGAAATTTCAGAGCCGTATATATCCCTCAGCGTATCTTCAATGTCACGCTGAGACATCCCCTTTGCGTACATCGCCATGATTTTTTGCTCGATTTCATCCGTTCTGGTCTGCCTTTTTTCAATGACTTTTGGCTCAAATTCACCGTTCCGGTCACGAGGAACAGCGATTTCACATTCCCCGTAATCGCTACTTATTGTCTTTGTCCCATAGCCGTTTCGGCTGTTGCCAGAGTTGTTCCCGGCTACCGAATTTTTTTCATATCCCAGATGCTCATCCATCTCTGCATCAAGCATCTGTTCTATCGTTCCGGCAAACAATTTTTTCAATTTTGCCTGAACATCTCCGGTCGTCTGGCAGTCTGCCATCAGCAACTGCACCAATTCAATTTCTTTTTCGCTTAAACCGTGTTTTGTCGTTCTCATTCCAATTTACCTCCACAATTTCTTGTGGCTATTATTGACATTTACACGGTTCGCTAATCAGACTCAAAAACTTGTTTATATTTCAGCGTTTTTACCACAAGACGGTCAAAGCTGCGTCGGGATCACTAAAAGCATGCGGCCGACATTTCATGAAAAACTTGTGGTATCTGGCCATGATTTTATACTGTCTGCGGATGGAAAGACATCAAAGGTCGCGCCAGATCCCTGTGCTGACTTTGTTTTTAATGATATTCCGAAAAATGTAGCGCTTATGTTAGCGGACCGTCTTGGACCCGAGTCTAACACAGCCCAACAGCAAGCCGTTGTTCTTAACGATAAGTTCAATAATATTCCAAAAGCATATGTGCGATGTGAACTCGATCAGGTGATCGACGTAAGGTTGCAAGATAAAATGGTTGCTGAGACATATTGCAGCAAGGTGTATACTCTCAAAACAGGACACTGCCCGTTTGAGTCCGACCCGCGCAGTCTGGCCGATATCCTTCTTGACTTGACGTAATCCAATACCAAGTTGTTAATACTTAGCGAAGGGAATATGCTGATGAAATTATGGCATAAAATATTATTTAATATACTTATCATCGTATGTTACTTGATTTCAATTAGCTTTATAGCAGTATACATTTTTACAGAACTCAGTTCGAAAGTGGATTTAAATCCAGCGGAACGTGTTATATTGCTATTACTAAGCTACATTGCGTCTAGCTTTGGTTCTATACTATCTTGTAGAATAATTGGACGTAATCGAGCCGGTAAGATAATGCGATTCGTTATTTGGTT
>JAUZPX010000018.1 GCA_030705695.1 Bacillota bacterium | reverse complement strand
CAAATAAATCAAGATTACCTCCGGATATGCTGCCACTGACAGTATATCCGCTTTCGATTTTTTTTATTTTAACGGTGTTTTCTTTTTCAATTTTTATTTTATTTAAAATAGTCATTGCAGAAAACATTGCTTTGTTTTTTACGGTAATGGGTAGACTGCTCTCAAGCTGCAATGCAATCATCTCGCCACTTTTTGAAACAATGTACTTTGTTTTGTCGCCTTCGCTTACTGTAATGTTTCCGTTTTGAGCAAGGTCATTAAATGATTCAAGCGTTTCAAAATAGTTTGCAATACCGTTTTCCTGCAATGCATTAATAACAATATCTTTTTCCACAGGCTCTTTTACGCTGTAAAGCATATAACAAATAAGAATTCGGATTTCTTCTTTATTTCTCAGTCCGCCGGGCTCAATGCCAGCGTCAAATGCATCATATGGCATAGAATATATCCTCCTGTCTTTTTGTATTATTTGCAAATTATTATAACATAATTTATGACAAAATGATAGTTACTTTTTATGATTGACTTTTATATTATTTGAACTATAATGATGTTAACAAAGAGGTGAGGAATATGGAAGCATACATGCCTTTGATTTGGATTGGTCTTGCGGTTTTTTTCGCAATATGCGAAGCGTTTTCGTTTCAGTTTATTTGTATCTGGTTTGTATTCGGTTCATTGATGGCAGCGTTATCCTGCATATGGTTTAACGACAATTTATATGTGCAGGTGGGAGCTTTTACGGTGATATCCGTAGTATCTCTTATCGCCACACGTCCAGCCTGCAAAAGGCTTATGCACGAAAAGATGACACGAACAAATTCCGATCGTTACATAGGGGAAATTGGAATAGTAAAAACGGAAATCAACAATGATCTTGGGCAAGGTCTTGTAACTGTAAAGGGAAGCATCTGGACAGGCAGAAGTGCCGATGGTTCGGTGATTCCAACAGGAACCAGCGTGAAAGTACAAGACATTGAGGGTGTTAAATTAATTGTGTCTGCGGAAGCAAAGTAAGTAAATTATATTTTAGGAGGAGAATTTATGGAGTACATAGGTTATTATGTCCTTATTGGAATTGCGATTTTTATTGTGGCATTAATTGCTGCAAACTTTAAAGTGGTTCCTCAAGCGAATGCGTATGTTATTGAAAGACTTGGCGCTTATCACACCACTTGGTCTACAGGGTTTCATATTAAGATACCGTTTATTGATAAAGTTTCAAAGCAAGTCGGTTTAAAAGAGCAGGTGGTTGATTTTCCGCCTCAGCCCGTAATTACAAAAGATAACGTTACAATGCAGATTGACACCGTTGTGTATTTTCAGGTTACCGACCCGAAGCTTTATGCATACGGTGTAGAACGTCCTATTTCAGCCATTGAGAATTTAACGGCTACAACACTGCGTAATATTATCGGCGAACTGGAACTTGATCATACTCTTACAAGCCGTGACGTTATCAATACGAAAATACGTGTTATTCTTGATGAAGCTACAGACGCATGGGGAATTAAAGTCAACCGTGTTGAGCTCAAAAATATTTTACCGCCTCGTGAAATTCAGGAAGCCATGGAGAAGCAGATGAAAGCCGAGCGTGAAAGACGTGCTCAGATTCTTCAGGCTGAGGGCGAAAAAAGTGCTGCAATCCTAGTTGCAGAAGGCAAAAAGGAATCGGCAATTTTACAGGCTGACGCTATCAGAGAAACAAAGATTTTGGAAGCCGAAGGTGAAGCACAAGCAATTTTATCTGTTCAAAAGGCTTATGCAGATGCTTTGAAACTTTTAACGGAATCAAATCCGTCTAATAAGGTTATTGCACTGAAGGGTCTTGAAGCATTACAAAAAGTTGCAGACGGTAAGGCGACAAAGATTATTGTTCCTACCGAAATTTCTTCACTTGCAAGTCTTACCACATCTATTCAGGAAATTTGGAATACTAAATTGCCTGATGCAGAACAGTAATTCGCCATAATTGACAAAAAGAGTTCAATATTTTGTGGGCTAAGTCATCTTATAATACAAAATATAAAATCTACTCTGTAAAAGATTGAAATTTATCCCGAAATAGAGTAAAATATAGAAAAATCTTGTTACGGGAGGATTTGGCATGAATTCGCTATGCAAAGCTTCGGTTAATCAGATATCTACCGTAAGTGCATGCGCATTTTCTTACCAGATCTCGATGATAATTATAGCAGCATTCTAGGCTGCGGCAAATTTGCCGCGGCCTTTTTTATGTATTTATCTTGTTTAGCACTATATAATGTTGTATACGAATGTAGATTTTTAAGGAATTTGAAAGGACTTGATTTGATGTCTTGGAAAAAAGTAGCAATTATTATGGGCAGCGACAGTGATTTCGATGTTGTTTCCGCCGCCGCCAAAACCTTAAAGGATTTTTCCATCCCATTTGAAATGCACGTTATGAGTGCTCATCGGACTCCTGTGCAAGCAGCGGAATTTTCGAGCAAAGCAAAAGAAAACGGTTTTGGAGTTATTATTGCGGCAGCAGGTATGGCAGCACATTTGGCAGGCGTTTTGGCAGCACATACTACGCTCCCTGTAATCGGAATACCTGTAAAATCAACAACTTTTGATGGTATGGATGCGCTTCTTGCAACAGTACAAATGCCAAAAGGAATTCCTGTTGCTACAGTTGCCGTTAACGGCGCCGCAAATGCAGCGCTTCTTGCTGTACAGATGTTGGCACTTTCCGACGAAAACCTTTCAAATCAACTTATAAAAATGAAAACAGACATGGCAAACGAAGTTATTGAAAAAGACAAAAAACTTCAAAATAAGGTGGCAGAGCTGTGATTCAACATGAATTTTTCGATCAGAATTGTTTTGATAAAATAAATGAAGAATGTGGTCTTTTCGGTATTTTCAAAAGTGATGAAGATCAATCAATAAGCGTTGTTACAGAAACATATGCTGCTTTGTTTGGACTTCAGCACAGAGGGCAAGAGAGCGCAGGTATCACCGTAAACAAAAACGGAGAATTTAAAAGCGTAAAAGATCTTGGTTCTGTAATTGAAGTGCTGACTCCCAAAACGCTTTCTACTTTACCCGAGGGTAAAATTGCTGTTGGACATGTTCGTTACAGCCCTCGAGGAACAGTGGATCGTGCAGGAACTCAGCCGCTTGTTATGCGTTACAGCAAAGGATTGCTTGCTATTGCACATAACGGTGCAATAACAAATCTCATGGAGATACGCAGCGACCTTGAACTTGGCGGAGCAATTTTTCAGTCTTTCTCAAACGCTGAGCTTATAGCATATGTTATTGCAACTGAACGTTTAAAATATGCAACTATTGAAGAGGCTGTTTCAAAAACTATGGATCGCCTAAAGGGTGCTTATTCCATAGTTTTAAGTACACCGAATATGCTTATCGGTATGCGTGATCCAAACGGATTCCGTCCTTTATGCATCGGCAAGCTTGGAAACAGTTATATGCTTTCTTCCGAAAGCTGTGTGTTTGAAAGTCTCGGTGCTGAATTTATTCGTGATGTTGAACCGGGTGAAATTGTTTTTATTGACGATAACGGTTTGAACAGTATCAGAGACCATTGCGGCAAAAAGACTTCATTATGTTTGTTTGAGTATATATATATTGCTCGTCCTGATAGCGTGATTGACGGTATGAGCGTTCATATGGCACGTCGTAATGCAGGAAGAATGCTCGCTGAAGAGTATCCTGTTGAAGCCGATCTCGTATGCGGTGTACCTGATTCTGGTATTGATGCTGCTCAAGGTTATGCGGAAGCATCGGGAATCCCGTACGGTGTGGCTCTTATTAAAAATAAGTACGTAGGACGTACATTTAACAGACAAAACGCAGAAAACAAAGACCGTTTGTTAAAAATAAAGTTGAATGCTCTTGCGGCTAATGTCAAAGACAAGCGTATTATAATAATTGATGACTCAATTGTAAGAGGTTCGACATGCTATCATATTGTAAAAATGCTTCGTGAAGCAGGGGCAAAAGAAGTACATATGCGAATTTCATCACCACCATTTTTACATCCGTGTTATTTTGGTACTGATATTCGCTCAAAAGATGAACTCATTGCTACAAAAATGACCGTTGAAGAAATTAAAAATTATATAGGTGCAGATTCTCTTGGATATTTAAGCCTTGAAAATGCTCGAAAAATTGCTTCGGGCGTTAATATCGGATTCTGTGACGGATGTTTCAGCGGAGTATATCCTGCACCGATTCCAGAAAATGAAATTGATGACCGTTTCTCAAGAAAAATCATGAGATAATGTCAGAAAGGGAATACAATATATGAAAAGTTTCAGCGAAAGCTATAAAGAGGCAGGCGTAGACGTTACTGCCGGCTATGAAGCCGTAGAACTTATGAAGCAACATGTTATGCGCACAAAAACCGATGGTGTTGTATCGGGAATCGGAGGATTCGGAGGGCTTTTTAAGCCTGATTTAACCGATATGAAAGAACCGATTTTTGTTTCAGGTACAGACGGTGTCGGTACTAAGCTTAAACTTGCTTTTTTGCTTGATAAGCATGATACAATAGGAATTGATGCTGTTGCTATGTGTGTTAACGACGTTATTTGCTGCGGTGCAAAACCGTTGTTTTTCCTTGATTATATTGCTTTGGGCAAAAATGTTCCAAAGAAGGTTGCGGAAATTGTTTCAGGTATTGCAGAGGGCTGTGTTCAGTCAGGATGTGCTTTAATCGGCGGAGAAACAGCTGAAATGCCGGGCTTTTACCCTGAAGATGAATACGATGTTGCAGGTTTTTGCGTCGGTATAGTTGATAAAGAGAAAATGATTGACGGCAGTAAGCTGAAATCAGGAGATGTACTTATAGGATTACGTTCAAGCGGAGTACATTCAAACGGTTTTTCCTTAGTTCGCAAAATCTTTGATATAAGCGGAAATGCAGAAAACAAAACATATCCAGAGCTTCCTAAGCCTCTTTTTGAAACTTTGCTACAGCCTACAAGAATATATGTAAAACCTGTTTTGGAACTTGTGAAAAAAGTTGAAATCAAAGCAATTTCTCATATTACTGGCGGCGGTTTTTACGAAAATATTCCTAGAATGCTTAAAGACGGTTTAACTGCAAAAATATATAAAAATAATATTCCGAAACAGCCGATTTTTGAATTGATTCAAAAAGAAGGAAATATTTCGGAGCATGACATGTACAACACTTATAATATGGGTGTCGGTATGATTCTTGCTGTTTCTAAGGAACAGGCAAACTATTCTTTGGAAGTTTTAAAAGATGCGGGCGAGCATGCTTTTGTTATCGGAGAAGTTTCCTTTGGTGATGACGGCGTTGTTATCGTTTAATTCGGAGGTGTTTTCTTGAAAAATATTGTCGTTCTTGTTTCGGGCGGCGGAACAAATCTTCAGGCAATTATTGATGCTGTAAATGATGGGAAAATTACCAATGGCCGAATTTCATGCGTAATTTCAAGTAACGAAAATGCCTACGCATTGACTCGAGCTAAAGAAAATAATATAAATACGGCTGTGATAAAGCGCAAGGATTACGAAACACTTACACAGTACGACGAGGCATTGATTCAATTAATTAATTCAAAAAGTGCCGATTTAATTGTTCTTGCCGGATTCATGACAATTATAAGCGAAAATGTCACAAAAGCTTTTGAAAATCGGATAATAAACGTTCATCCGTCATTGATCCCGTCATTTTGCGGACAGGGTTTTTACGGACTCAACGTTCATGAAAAAGCTTTATCTCGTGGTGTGAAAGTAACAGGAGCTACAGTTCATTTTGTTAATGAAGTATGCGACGGTGGACCGATAATCCTTCAAAAGGCAGTTGACGTGCATGAGGGAGATACTCCAGAAGCTTTGCAAAAGCGTGTAATGGAGCAAGCGGAATGGGTGATTTTGCCGAAAGCGGTCGATTTATTTTGCAACGATAAAATCAAGATAGAAAACGGAATAACAATAATTAAAGCATAACCCAATGGGTTAACATAAATTTAGGATTAATTTTTAAGTTGATTATTTAAGTTTAGGGAGGTACTAACATGTTAGTTTCAATTGAAAAGTTGCTGAAAGAAAACGAATATCCCGGAAGAGGAATTGTAATTGGTAAAAGTGAAGACGGAAAAAATGCTGTAATTGCCTATTTCATTATGGGTAGAAGCGTAAATAGCCGCAATCGTATTTTTGTTACGGACGGTGACGGTATTCGTACGAAAGCCTTTGACGAATCCAAACTTGTTGATCCGTCATTAATCATTTATGCCCCAGTACGTGTGCTTGGGAACAAGACAATTGTTACAAACGGAGATCAGACAGACGTTATATACGACGGAATGAATGATCAGCTTACGTTTGAGCAATCGCTTAAGAAACAGCAATTTGAGCCTGATGTGCCAAACTTCACGCCGAGAATATCTGGTCTTGTAAAACTTTTGGGTAATGATTTTAATTATGCATTATCAATATTGAAATCAAATGAAGGAGATCCGTCTTCCTGCTTGCGATTTTTCTTTAATTATTATAATCCTAAGTGCGGTGAAGGCCACTTTATTCACACATACGAATGTGACGGCAATCCGTTGCCAAGCTTCTGCGGCGAGCCGAAAAAAGTGGGAATTGGGAATAACATTGATGATTTTTCAAATATGCTTTGGAATTCTCTGAATGATGAAAACAAAGTTTCACTCTTTGTTCGTTTTATTAACCTCGAAACACGCAAGACAGATGATAGAATCATAAATAAAAATGTTTAAATTCATGTTCTATATTTAATGTTTATGTAAAGGAATGACAATATGGCAAAGGAAATATTACTAAAATACGGCTGTAATCCTAATCAGAAGCCTTCAAAGATTTTCATGAAAGACAACTCGGAGTTACCGATAAAAGTATTAAACGGAAATCCGGGATACATCAATTTTCTTGATGCTTTTAACGGTTGGCAGCTTGTAAAAGAACTCAAAGAGGCTACTGGCTTACCTGCGGCTACATCTTTTAAGCATGTTAGCCCTGCGGGAGCTGCGGTGTATACGGAAATTTCCGATACGTTAAAGAAAGCTTATTTTGTTTATGATTTAGAGCTTTCTCCGCTGGCAATTGCTTATGCAAAAGCGAGAGGAGCTGACAGAGTTTCTTCTTATGGAGATTTCATTGCGCTTTCAGACGTTTGCGATGAAGCAACCGCAAGACTAATCTCACGTGAAGTATCTGACGGAATCATTGCACCTGGTTACACCGAAGAAGCAATGAAACTTCTTCTGGGAAAGCGCAAAGGAACATATTGCATAATTCAAATTGACGAGAACTATATTCCTGCTCCAGTTGAATATAAAGATGTTTTCGGCGTAACTTTTGAACAAGGTCATAATGAAATTAAGCTTACAGAAGAAATGCTTATGAGCAATATTGTTACAGATAACAAAAATCTCACCGAACAGGCAAAGCGTGACTTGCTTATTGCTCTTATAGCTTTGAAGTATACTCAATCTAACTCTGTTTGTTATGTAAAAGAGGGACAAGCTATCGGTATTGGTGCCGGACAACAGTCAAGAATTCACTGCACACGTCTTGCCGGTAATAAGGCAGATTCTTGGTATCTGCGCCAGCATTCTAAAGTTTTAAATCTTCCGTTTATCGAGAATATCCGCCGTCCTGACCGTGATAATATGATAGACGTTTATATTTCCGATGAATTTGAAGAATATTTGCAGGGTGATGATTGGAAAGCTGTTTTTACAGAAAAACCTGAAATTTTGACTGCACAAGAGAAAAAAGAGTGGCTGAAAACATTAAGTGGAGTTTCATTAGGCTCCGATGCATTCTTCCCGTTTGGTGATAACATTGAGCGTGCTCAAAAATCAGGAGTTCAATATATTTCCGAACCTGGCGGTTCAATTCGTGACGATAACGTCATTGAAACCTGCAACAAATATAACATGGTAATGGGCTTTACAGGCGTTCGCTTGTTCCATCATTAATTCGTATCTGAAAGGTTTGTTTAAATGGACAAATTAAATATTTTAATGGTCGGCAGCGGCGGACGTGAGCATGCACTGATTCGTAAAATTCTCGAAAGCTCTCGGGTTAATAAGCTTTATTGTGCACCTGGAAACGGCGGAATAGGGAAAGACAGCATTTGTATTGATATTCCTGTAATGGATATTAAAAAAATGGTGGATTTTGCAAAAGAAAACAGTATTGATCTTGTTTTTGTTGCCCCAGATGACCCACTTGCAGCAGGAATGGTTGATACTTTTACCGAAGCTGGCATTAAGGCATTCGGACCAACTGCAGCGGCTGCCATGATTGAAGCAAGCAAGGTTTTTTCAAAAGACTTAATGAAAAAATACGATATTCCAACAGCAAAATATGAAGTTTTTGATGACCCGAAAGAAGCCGTAAAATATATTCAAAGCCTTGAAAGTTTTCCGACTGTTATAAAAGCCGACGGATTGGCGCTCGGTAAAGGCGTTATTATTGCCGAAAGTTTAAAAGACGCCGAGGATGCGATATCTTCTATTATGGAAGATATGAAATTCGGAGCTTCTGGAAAACGTGTTGTTGTCGAGGAGTTTTTAACAGGACCCGAGGTTTCAGTTTTGGCATTTACAGACGGAAAAACGCTTTTCCCGATGGTTTCTTCAAAAGACCATAAGCGTGCTCTTGATAACGACCAAGGGCTAAATACAGGCGGCATGGGCACGATAAGTCCGAATCCGTTCTATACGGACGAAATTGCAAAAATATGCGAAGAAACTATTTTTATGCCGACTATAGAAGCAATGAACAAAGAGGGAAGACCTTTTAAAGGATGCTTATATTTCGGACTTATGATTACACAAAACGGTCCGAAAGTAATCGAGTATAATGCTCGTTTCGGGGATCCTGAAGCACAGGTAGTTCTGCCAAGACTTAAAACCGATATTGTTGAGATTGCTTTGGCTGTAATTGAAGAGCGGCTTAATGAAGTCGAAATTGAGTGGTCATCCGACCCAACCGCATGTGTTATTATGGCAAGCGGCGGATATCCGAATGAATACAAAAAAGGAATCGAGATTTTCGGGCTTGATGAAAACGGACAAGTCAACGGAGCTACGGTGTATCATTCAGGTACCGTATTTAAAGACGGTAAATTTTACACAAATGGCGGACGTGTCCTTGGAATAACAGCAACAGGGAAAACACTTGATGAGGCTCTTGAAAAAGCATATTGTGCAGTAGACAAGATAACATTCGATGGTGCGCATTATAGAAAAGATATCGGAAAAATTAGATAATTGGATTATATAAAAAACGGCCTTGCTTAATTTAGCAAAGCCGTTGTTTTTTTTATGAAGCTTTTTCGAGTTCTCTTTTAAGCCGCTGAATAATTTTCTTTTCAAGCCGTGAAATGTACGATTGAGAAATTCCCAATAAATCCGCAACTTCTTTTTGCGTGTGTTCTTTCATGCCGTTTAGTCCGAACCGTAGTTCCATAATGCTTTTTTCACGTGAATTTAGCTTTTCAACAGCATCATAAAGTAATCGACATTCGGTTTCTTGCTCAATTCCTCGGTTAACAATATCATTGTCGCTGCCTAAAACATCGCTGAGTAATAGTTCGTTACCGTCCCAGTCAATGTTCAGCGGTTCATCAATTGAAATTTCGTTCTTAAGCTGAGAGCTTTTCCGCAAATACATTAAAATTTCATTTTCAATGCAGCGTGAAGCGTAAGTTGCAAGTTTGATATTGCGCTCGGGTCGGAACGTGTTTACTGCTTTAATAAGCCCGATTGTCCCGATTGAAATCAAATCTTCAACGCCTGCGGATGGTGACTCGAATTTCTTGGCTATGTATACAACCAATCTTAAATTGTGAGTAATAAGTGGTTCACGGGCTTGTTCATCTCCTTCGGTGATTCTCTGCATGATTTCCCGTTCGGCAACGGCCGTAAGGGGTGCAGGCAGAGTTTCAGCACCGTTTATGTAGTGGATTTCATCGATAAGCCCAAGTTTGATTTTTATTTTAAATAAAACCCTTTGAATTATATTCATAAAAACCATTCCTTTCCGACAAAATGCAATAATTATTTTGGTTAGAAATTATTCGTTTAGCAAATCTTCGTTTAACAGAGCTTTGAATTCTCCGTTTAAGACGCCTTCTTTACATACGGCAATATAAATTTCTTGATGACAAAGTTTTCCGTCAATGCTTATTTGCTCAGGTCGAAATGCAGGTAAAACACCTTCTCCGCCAACGGAAGAAAACGGTACAAGTCTTAAATTTGTTTCTGTGTTTTGTCCTCCGACCGTTGCAAATAAATAATTTTGAATTTCTTTTGGAATAATATTTTTAACGATGTCAATATCCGTTACGATTACAGGTGAGTGAGAAAAAGGTTCGTAAAGACTGTTTCCTGTGTCAAGCTTGGCTGAAAAATCAGAATTATTTCCCCTGTTAAGAACTGAAACTTTACAAATCAGCTTTTTCGGCATGCTTTTTCCTGTAATACGAGTAATTATTTTTAAAGCAAAATAGCAAATCAGTGTGGTTATTACTAAAATCATAGGAGAAATATTAAAATAAACCACATTATTTTTAACCATCATGTTTTTTGGCGTAAAACAAAACCAGACTCCAAGCATTAAGCCGCAGAAAGCAAATGATACTAGATAAAATGTCGCTGCATTTTTTAAATATGCTTTTAAATTTGTTTTTTTAAAAGCAATCAGTATAATTATCAGCGCAGTGACAATATTATATATACAATTTAAAAATGAGCTTATGGGCGGCAGAAGAATAATCAGCGCACAAAAGGCTCCGAAAAGTGAGGCGAGTATCAGGCGTCTGAATTTGTATTCGATTTTTCTGAATTTTGCTACGCTCAATAATATAAAATAATTAATGAACATATTGACGCATACAAGTACATCCACATAAATCGTTACAATTCTCATCACCCCCGTACAAGATATTAATATTATTACATAACACAAAAGTGATAAATGTCATAATATGGTATATGGCATTATCATTTTTAAAATTCTTAGGAGGTAGAATTATGGTTCCAGGACTTATTATCGGCGCTTTTTTAGGATGTACTTTTGGAGTAGGAATAATGTGTTTGGTACAAGTGAACAGAGATGAAAAATAATGTTTTGCAATAAATTAAGATCTGTCTGTATTAATCATAATATCAGACAGATCTTTTTTTGTTTCTATAACACAGCCTTTATGAAATTAATTTCATAAAGGCTGTGTAGTCGTTAATGTTTAGCTGAATCTTCGTTCACCAAGAAATACAAGTGCCAGCATTCCTGAGCCAGTATGTGCGCCGATGATTGGTCCGATATCATTAATAATATAATTATCAATAAGATTTTGTTCTTTTAACATTTCTGCAAGCCTAATAGCGTCAGCTTCATTATGAGAATGACCTATAGCAACTGTACGCAATCCGCTTGAATCTCTTTTTAGACGTTCAATAAGCGCCTCAAACACTTTGATAGGTCCGCGGATTTTTGCAACTGTAATAAGTTTGCCTTCCATATTGCAGCTTATTAGAGGTTTAATTTGAAAAGCTTTACCAATAGTAGCTGTAACAGCATTTATTCTGCCGCCCCTTACTAGTTGGTCGAGGTCATCAACAACAAACCAGTGGCAAATGTTTAACTTTATTCTTTCAGCGTAATTTGCTAGCTCATCAATCGTAAGCCCCTCTTTACGCTTAAGTGCTACCAAGTAATCAAAGAAACCTTCGCCTATAGATGCGCACAGGGAATCGACACAAATAATTTTACGGTCGGGATATTTCTCTCTTAGTTCCTGCATTGCAATATTGCAAGCATTATATGTACCGCTTAATCCTGAAGTGAAAGAAAGGAAAAGAATATCTTTTCCGGCTTGCAAAATCGGTTCAAAATAATCAATAAAAGTTTGACAGTTAATAAGTACCGTTTTTGCAACCTGTCCTTCTTTAATGCGAGTATAGAATTCTTCAAACGACATCTCTCTTGCGTCAAGATAGTGCAAATATGAAACCCCGTTAATTGTGAATTCCATAGGGATTACTTTCAGATCAAGCTCTTTACAAAGACTGTTCGGCAAATCACAAGTGGCCGCAGTAATCAGTTCAAAGTCAGGCATTTTTGACCCTCCAAATTTCTACATTCAACTTAGCTATTGTAGCACGATAAAGTATTTTTCACAATATTAAATAACTAAATTTGTAATTTTTCTGCGGTTAACAAACATAGAATTAATACAATATATAGATTGGAGGCCCATTTTATGACTTGCAGAGTTGTTGAAATACGTCACAAAGAAGTCATTAATAAAAAAGACGGATCCCGTCTCGGCTTTGTAGATGATGTTGAAGTCGACACCCTAACTGCAAAAGTTGTTGCGCTTGTAATTTACGGACGACTTCGTTGGTTCGGGCTGCTTGGCAGATGCGATGATATCATCATTTGCTGGGATAATATCGAGCTTATCGGGGAGGATACAATTTTAGTAAGCTTTGAATGCGAACCAAGAAAGCATAAGCGTTTTAAGCTGCCTTTTACTTTTTAAACAGTAAAATTTTTCTTGCATTTTTGTGGCTGATGTGATAAAATATTCAAGCATTACGCACGCTGGTGCTTGTCGGATGGGTGCCGAATATTTCGGTTGTTCCGATAAATTCAAAGCTCAGCGGAGGTAAAACCTAAGGAGGAACAAAAATGGCAGTTGTATCAATGAAACAATTACTGGAAGCAGGTGTACACTTCGGACACCAAACAAGAAGATGGAATCCGAAAATGGCTGAGTACATTTTTACGGAGCGTAACGGTATTTATATTATCGATTTGCAGAAAACCGTTAAAAAATTGGACGAAGCTTATAATTTTGTACGTGATCTTTCTATGGAAGGCAAAAGCATCCTGTTTGTCGGTACAAAGAAGCAAGCTCAAGATTCCGTTAAAGATGAAGCACTTCGTTGCGGTTGTTACTATGTAAACGCAAGATGGCTCGGTGGTATGCTTACAAACTTTGCAACAATTCGCCGCAGAATCGGCAGATTAAAACAACTTCGTGCAATGGAAGCTGATGGTACTTTCGATATGCTTCCTAAGAAAGAAGTTATCAAATTAAATCTTGAAATTGAAAAGCTTGAGAAATTCCTTGGCGGAATTAAAGATATGGATAAAATCCCGGGGGCACTCTTCATCGTTGACCCGAGAAAAGAAAGAATTGCAGTTGCTGAAGCTAAAAATCTTGGCTTACCGATTGTCGCTATTGTCGACACTAACTGTGATCCTGATGAAATCGATTATGTTATCCCAGGTAATGACGATGCTATTCGTGCCGTAAAGCTGATTGCAGGTGCAATGGCAAGTGCTGTTATTGAAGGCAACGAGGGCAAAATGGGTGCAGCAGCAGTCGAAAAAGAAGAAGAATCAGTTGAAGAAACAGCTGAATAATTGAATAATCGAATAAGGTTATTAAGAAAGGACGATCATATTATGGCTTTTACAGCAGCAGACGTAAAAGATTTAAGAGAAAAAACAGGTTGCGGTATGATGGACTGCAAAAATGCTTTAACAGCATCAAACGGTGACATGGACGCAGCTATTGACTTTTTAAGAGAGCAAGGTTTGGCTAAGCAAGCTAAGAAGGCAGGCAGAATCGCTGCCGAGGGCGTTGCTTTTGCAGAAACAAACGAAAAAGGCGATATCGGTGTTGTTATTGAAATTAATGCTGAAACCGACTTCGTTGCAAAGAATGCTGATTTCCAGGCATTTGTAAAACAATGTGCAGATACTGTTATTGAGAAGAACCCTGCTGACGTTGACGCTTTGTTAGAGTGCACAGCTGTCGGTTCAGATCAAACAATTGCAGCAGTTTTGCAAGAAAAAGTTTTAACTATCGGCGAGAATATTAAAATCCGTCGTTTTGTCCGCTATGATGGCGTGGTTGTAACTTATATTCATGCTGCCGGAAGAATCGGTGTTATGGTTAAATTCGATACAGACCTTGCAGATAAGCCTGAATTTATCACATATGCGAAAGATGTTGCAATGCAAATTGCTGCTATCAATCCGCAGTTCTTAAATAAAGACGCTATTTCCGCAGATGAATTAGAGCACGAAAAGAAAATCCTCACTGAGCAAGTTATCAATGAAGGCAAACCTGCACAGATCGCAGAGAAGATTGTTCTTGGCAAAATTCAGAAGTACTACAAAGAAGTTTGCTTAGTTGAACAACCTTTCGTAAAAGACGGCGACATTTCAGTTTTACAGTATACTGAAAACACCGCTAAAGCACTGGGCGGAAAGATTACGATTCTTGATTTCGTTCGCTTTGAAAAGGGCGAAGGCATCGAAAAACGCCAAGACAACTTTGCTGATGAAGTTGCCAGCATGGTAAAGTAAGAATAAAGTAAAAAACAAGGCTGTATCAAATGGATTAACCCATTTTTTGATACAGCCTTTTTTCTATGATTATTTTGTGAAACAGTCATGAATACTTCCTGATTATGCTTTACATTTTTCCATAAATCGTGTAAAATGTATAATTAATGTAATAATATATAGGAGGTAGAGCATATGGAGCCGAAGTATAAAAGAGTCCTATTAAAACTCAGCGGTGAATCACTTGCCGGTGACAAAACAACCGGTATTGATTTTGATACAGTTTTATCCATTTGCAAACCGATTAAAAAATGCGTCGAAATGGGTGTTCAAGTTGCTATTGTTGTAGGCGGAGGAAACTTTTGGCGTGGACGTTCAAGCGGAAAAATGGATCGCACAAGAGCAGATCACATGGGAATGCTTGCAACTGCAATCAACGCACTTGGCGTAGCCGATGCACTTGAACAGGAAGGCGTTGACGTTCGTGTGCAAACTGCTATTAGCATGGCACAAATCGCAGAGCCTTACATACGCAATCGTGCAGTTCGTCATTTAGAAAAGGGCAGAGTTGTTGTTTTCGGTTGCGGTACAGGTAACCCTTTTTTCAGTACAGATACGGCAGCATCTCTTCGTGCAGCAGAAATTGATGCCGAAATCATTTTAAAAGCAACTATGGTTGACGGCGTTTACGACGGTGACCCAAATATTAATCCCGACGCTATTAAATATGAAAGTATTTCGTTTTTTGATGTTCTCAGTAAAGATTTAAGAGTTATGGACAGCACTGCTGCTTCCCTTTGTAAAGAGAACAATATTCCAATTCGTGTGTTCAGTATAAAAGAGCCTATGAATATATTCTCTGCTGTTTGCGGAGAAAATATCGGAACAATCGTGAGAAAGAGAAAATAATTTTGACTTTCAGAAAGGAAATGTGACATTTATGCAAGAAATCCTAAAACGTGCAGAAGAAAGAATGGATAAACGCATTCATCATCTGGAAGCTGATTTTGCAGCTATTCGTGCTGGAAGAGCTAATCCGGCCGTTCTTGATAAAATTGTTGTGGATTATTACGGCACCCCGACATCAATTAATCAGTTGGCAGCCGTAAACGTAACAGAGGCAAGAATTTTGACAATTACTCCTTGGGACGCTTCTGTTGTTCATGCTATTGAAAAAGCTATTCAAACTTCAGATTTAGGTATAAATCCTCAGACAGACGGCAAAACCATTCGTATTGTTTTCCCTCCGCTTACAGAGGACAGAAGAAAAGATATAGTTAAAGAGATTCATAAAATGTGTGAAGAGACTAAAGTTTCAGTCAGAAGTGTTCGCCGTGATGCAATTGAAGATTTAAAAGCTAAGAAAAAAACAGCAGAGATTACAGAAGACGATTTGAAATATGCTGAAAAGAAAACTCAGGATTTAACCGATAAATATATTAAGATCATTGAAAGCGTCGGCGAGAAAAAAACAAAAGAAATTATGGAAATTTAAGATATGGCTATCTTTAAACAAAAAAATAATTCAGTTGTTGATCTTTCAAAAATAGAACTACCAAAACATGTTGGCATTATTATGGACGGCAACGGACGCTGGGCAAAAAAACGTGGATTACCTCGGTCTGCCGGGCATTCAATGGGTGCTCAGAATTTTCGTACGATTGCACGTTATTGCAGTAATATCGGAATTAAGTATCTTACAGTTTACGCATTTTCCACAGAAAACTGGAAACGCCCTATGGAAGAAGTTTCGGCGCTGATGAAGCTTTTCAAATCTTATTTAATTGAAGCTTTAACAGATTTTAAAGACGACAGTATTGTCGTGAAATTTATCGGAGATACTACAGCGTTTAATCCCGAGCTTCAAGAGCTTATCGAGCGAACTGAACGCGAGTCTGCTAATCGTGACGGAATGGTTCTAAATATTGCAATGAACTACGGCGGACGTGATGAACTTGTTCGTGCGACAAAAAACATTGCACAGCAAGTTAAAGACGGTGTACTTGATATTGATAAAATCGATGAGCAACTAATATCCGATAATCTTTATACAAAAGGACAGCCTGACCCTGATTTAATTATTCGTCCGAGCGGTGAATACAGGACTTCAAATTTTATGGTATGGCAGGCAGCTTATTCAGAGCTTGTTATCATGGATATTTTATGGCCGGACTTTTCAACGAACGATTTTGATAATGCACTTGAAATTTATTCTCAACGCAACCGTCGTTTTGGCGGTATCTGATTATTTACAAAAGGCGATGTTAATCGCCTGTTTTGCATAATAGTATGTTTTTTTACAAAGAATTTAGGAGGAGAAGCGGTATCAAAACAAGACTTATTTCAGGCGCAGTCGGAGTTGCGATTATTGTGACGATGCTTGCGATTAATCAGAGATTTGAAATAATCATAAATATTGTTATGGCTTTAGCCGCTTTGCTTATGGTTGTTGAGCTTCTTACAGCTAAAGGACTTATAAAAAACCTGAAAATATCGTTGCCGTGTATGCTGTATGCAGCTGTTACCCCGATATTATGGTCAAACAGGATGGGTAATGTGCCTTATAATACAGCTCTAATAAGTACCGTAGTTTTTACTGTTCTGCTTTTCATTATTATGGTAGCTTATAACGACGAAATTTCGTTTAATGATATTTCTTTTGCATTTGCACTTTCAATTTTAATTACACTTTCGCTTTCAACTATAATTGCAATGTGTGATTTAGACCGTACTCATGCAAGCTTTTATGTTGTGCTTGCACTGGGCATCCCGTGGCTTTGCGATACTGGCGGTTTGTTTGTAGGATTAGCATTAGGTAAACATAAATTAACACCGAATATTAGCCCCAAAAAGACTGTAGAGGGCGCAATAGGAGGCGTGATTATAGGAACATTTTCCGCAGCGGCTATCGGATTTGTTTTCAGCAATTGGATATATACCGGTGATGTCTACGGAATGCATGTTGATTATATTATTTTGTTAATGATTGGCTTTATAAACTCAATTATAGCTATTTTCGGCGACTTGAGTTTTTCAGTAATCAAAAGGATTTGCCATGTGAAAGATTACGGTACTCTTATTCCTGGACATGGCGGTATTGCTGACCGTTTTGACAGCGTTATATTAACGGCACCTCTTCTTCTTATTGTGACTATGTATTTCCCATACATTATTAAATAACAGGTGGAATATGGTTCAAAATATTTCAATTTTAGGCTCAACAGGTTCAATAGGTGTTCAGGCTTTGGAAGTTGCTAGAAAGCTTAATCTTTCTGTCTGTGCATTAACAGCGAACAATAATATTGAGCTTTTGGAAGAGCAAATTCGTGAGTTCAAACCTGAGATAGCAGTGGTTTTTGAAGAAACTAAAGCAAAAGAACTCAAACAAAAAATCAGCGATACAAACACAAAAGTACTTTGCGGTATGGACGGACTCATCGAAGCCGCAACTATTAGCCAAGCAGATTTGATTTTGAATTCCGTTGTCGGCATGGTTGGGCTTCAGCCGACTCTTGCAGCGGCAGAAAATAAAAAAAATATTGCACTTGCAAACAAAGAAACACTTGTTGCAGGCGGCAGTCTTGTTATGGACGCAGTAAAGCGAAATAACGTAAAGCTATATCCCGTTGACAGCGAACACTCTGCTATTTTTCAATGCTTGCAAGGAGCACCTGATGAAAAAGCACTTAAAAAAATTATTTTAACAGCATCGGGAGGTCCTTTTTTCGGTAAAAAAGCCGATGATCTTGTTAATATTAAAAAAGAGCAGGCATTAAAACACCCTAATTGGAGCATGGGAGCAAAAATTACAATTGACTCGGCAACAATGATGAACAAAGGCCTTGAAATTATTGAAGCCTGCTGGCTGTTTAATGTTCCTGCATCCCAAATTGAAGTTGTAGTACATCGTGAAAGCATTATTCATTCAATGGTGGAATTTACCGATAATTCCGTTATTGCTCAGCTTTCACTTCCAGATATGCGGATTCCGATTCAATACGCAATAACTTATCCAAAGCGTTTGGAATCACCTGTACCCGAATTGGATATTACTAAGATAGGAACTTTCAGTTTTTATAAGCCTGATGAAGAAACATTTCTTTGCTTAAAAGCCTGCAAGGAAGCTATTGAAATCGGAGGAGCGGCTCCAGTTGCCGCAAACGGAGCCAATGAAGAAGCAAACAGACTGTTTTTACAAGAAAAAATATCGTTTTTAAATATCGGTGAACTTGTTTATGAAGCTATGAAAGCCCAAAAAGGCTGTAAAATCGAGAATTTACAGGACATATTAACAGCAGATAAAAAAGCTCGTCAATATGTGTTAGACGCTGTAAAATAAGTAGGAGATGTTTTCTTGGAAATTGCTGCACTGATAATAATCGGCGTACTTTTATTTGAACTTATTATATTAAGCCATGAATTCGGACATTTTATAACAGCAAAGATGTCAGGAGTAAAAGTTAATGAATTTGCCCTTGGAATGGGGCCTAAGTTGTTAAAATTCCAAAAAGGCGAAACATTATATACTCTCAGAGCTTTTCCTATCGGCGGTTTTTGTGCGATGGAGGGCGAGGATGAAGAGAGCGACAGTGACAGAGCTTTTGGAAACAAAGCTGTCTGGAAGCGTATGATTATAGTTATTGCAGGCGCAACTATGAACATCATTCTTGGTTTGCTTTTAATGTTTGTCGTTGTTGTTCAGCAACCGCAATATACAAGTACCACAGTCAGCGTTCTCGATAAAGACAATGTATCTCATACATCTGGCTTAAAAGTTGGGGATAAGTTCTATTCAATTGACGGATACAGGACTTATACCGCTCGTGATATGGAATTTGCCTTATCAACGACTAAAACTCTTACACCTGAAATTAAAGTTGTTCGTAACGGGCAGACTGTAGATTTGGGTAATGTCAAATTCCCAGTAAAGACAGATAGTACTACAAAGAAAAAATCTTTTTATATCGATTTTCATGTTCAGCCTATTCAGCGAAATGTTTTAACCGTTATTACCCAAACAGGAGCAGATTCTGTTTCTGTCGTTCGTATGCTCTGGACAACTCTCGGAGGAATGATATCAGGGCAATACGGGTTGAATGATATTTCAGGTCCTGTCGGTGCGGCTTCTGCTGTTTCTCAGGCAGCCGGTGCTGGGCTTGCAAGCAGTACGAATTTTTGGCATGCTTTTCTTGCAGCTCTGAATAATATTATTCTTATGATGATGCTGATTTCAATTAACCTTGGTATTGTAAATATGTTGCCGGTTCCTGCTCTCGACGGCGGAAGATTCTTTTTCCTTCTTGTTGAGTTGATATTCAGAAAGCCGATTCCCAAAAAATACGAAGCTTACGTTCATGCAGCAGGGCTTGTCTTGCTTTTGGGCTTTATGGTGCTGATTACTGTAAGCGATATTGCAAGACTGTTTAACGGCAAAGGATTATTCGGATAAGCGTTTTTACTTAAGGAGCGAATTATGCGCAAAACGATTCAAGTTAAAGCAGGGAATGTAGCTATCGGCGGCGGTGCAAAAGTTACTGTTCAGTCAATGCTTAATGTACCTGCTCATGACATTGAAAACAGTGTAAAGCAGGCAAAAGCACTTGAAAATGCGGGATGCGATATTGTTCGTATTGCCGTACCTGATTTGGAGGCTGTTAAGCTGATCTCCGCTATCAAGAGTGAAGTTTCAATACCTGTAGTTGCCGACATTCATTACGATTATAAACTTGCTTTAGCAGCTATTGATGCCGATATTGATAAAATAAGAATTAATCCGGGGAATATCGGAGATGAAGACCGAGTAAAGCAGGTTGCAAATGCATGCAAATCAAAAAATATTCCGATACGGATAGGTGTAAACAGCGGCTCGCTTGAAAAGCATATTCTTGAAAAGTATGAGCATCCGACAGCGGAAGCACTTTGTGAAAGTGCTTTGTATCATGCGTCTTTACTTGAAAAATTTGATTTTACAGATATCGTTCTTTCTATGAAATCATCATCAGTAAAAACTATGGTTAACGCATATGAGCTTGCAGCGGAAAAATGCAATTATCCGCTTCATTTAGGCGTTACAGAAGCAGGAACTGAGCGTATGGGTTTGATTAAATCCGCAGCTGGTATTGGTTCTTTGCTTCTTCACGATATCGGCGATACAATTCGTGTTTCGCTGACAGCAGACCCTGTAAAGGAAATATATGCAGCGAAGGATATCTTAAAGTCGCTTGATATAGATAAAGGCGGCATTCGTTTTATATCGTGCCCGACTTGTGGGCGTACAAAAATAAATTTAATTGAGATAGCAAACATAGTTGAAGAAAAATTAAAAGATTGCAAAAAAAATATTACCGTGGCAATAATGGGTTGTGCTGTAAACGGTCCCGGTGAAGCACGTGAAGCCGATATAGGGCTTGCAGGCGGTGACGGTTGCGGAATAATCTTTAAAAAAGGCGAGATAATCAAAAAAGTTCCTGAAGACCAATTAATAGACGCAATAATACAGGAAATTGAAGCGATGGAATAACGAAGGGAAATAATTTGGGTACGCAAAATACAGTAAGAGAAGTTTTTCGTGAATACATAACTGATGACGCACTTTTAAACGAAATTGGTGACGGCATTGTTCATTCTGTAAAACTTGACAGCGAAAACAGAAAAATGAACATTAAAGTGGCGTTTAACCGATTGGTAAAACGCCAATTCCTGTTTCAACTAGAGAATTCCGTAGCAGTATCAAAGCTGGCTCTTAACGGTTGTCAGGTGTTTCCGATTTTTTCTTCCGAGCTTTTTAATATTGACTATTTCACTGAGCTCATTGCTGAGCTCAAACGGCGGAATTCAAGTCTTAACGGCACATTAAATGATGCAACCGCTACAATATCCGATGAAATAATTACAATTGATTTAAAACATGGCGGAGCGGCAATACTACTTAGTAAGAATTTCCCAATGATGCTGCAAAAGCTTATTCAAAGCGAGTTTAAATTGAATTATTCCGTTGTATTTTCCGGTGTAACATCTGTTGACGGTGACAGCGAAGCTTATTTGGAAAAGCAAAAAAATGTCAGCGAAACTTATACTCGTGAAATTACAGAGAATTTTGTAAACAATTACGAAGCTAATATCGAATTTACAAATGAGCAAAAGGAAAAGCGAGAAAAATCCGCATCCACGTTTTCTGAAGTTCGGTCTGAAGATGAATTGCTTCCAAAGATTTTACCGTCTACAATTCGTCCGCTTTACGGCAATATGATTAAAGGCAATATGCAGAAAATCAAGGATCTTGCTCACGATTCAGGTCGTGTTGTCATTTGGGGCGATATTTTTTCATAAGTTGTCAAAACCACTCTTTCCGGAGATAAAAACATTATTTTGCTTTGTAGTACGGATTATACTGGCTCAATGTATGTAAAAGTGTT
>JAUZPX010000179.1 GCA_030705695.1 Bacillota bacterium | reverse complement strand
TTTATTTTTAACCAATAGCCAAATACCCTGTTCTTTAAATTTTTTGCCGTGTGTAATTTCTTCAGGCGTAAATCTCATTGCGGCGTTATCGACACAAAGAATATTATCTTTTTTGCTTGTTATGATTGCAACATTTGCTGTCATGCCAGGCTTTAGTTTTCCGTCATCGTTATCAACACTTACTATAACGGTATATGTGACAACATTTGAAACTGTCGTTGGAGAAATTCTGACCTGAGTGACAACGCCTTTGAATACTTCGTTAGGATAACCATCAAGAGTGTAGTCTACGTCTTGACCTGTTTTTATTTTACCGATGTCAGCTTCTGATACGCTCACTTCGATTTGCATTTTGGTTAAATCCTGCGCCACATTAAACAATGTAGGAGTTTGAAAACTTGCTGCAACAGTTTGTCCTACATCGACTGCACGTGATACTACAACACCGTTTACAGGAGATATTATTCTTGTGTATCTTAAGTTTGTAAGATTGTTTTGCAAAGTTGCCTGAGCTTGTGCTATTGTACCCTCGTTGGAGTGCAATTTCGCTAAATCGGCATGATAATTTGCTTCCGCTTGGTCCAAATCGTTTTTGGAAACGTAGTTTTTCTTATACATTTCCTTATATCTTTTATAGGTTACCTGATCGTAAATCAGTATACTTTTAGTCTGGTTATAAGTCGCCTTGGCTGCTGCCAAATCTCCTCTTGCCTTGTCCACCTGTGCCTGAAAAAGAGACGGGTCAATCTGTGCTAAAAGCTGACCCTGTTTTACGGTAGAATTGAAGTCTACGTAAATGTCTTTTATCATCCCTGAAACCTGAGAACCGATACTTACTGTTTTCACAGGATTAATTGTCCCTGAGGCCTCTACGGTTTCTATAATTGTTCTTCGTTCAACTTTTTTGAGCTCATATTTAGGTTTGTTTTCGACTTTAGAGACTACTAAAACTGAGGTTGCTATTACGGATAATATTATTATTGAAATAATTATAAACTTTTTTTTCATTTCTACCTCATGCTTGGGCGGCATTAAACTCCTTCGAATATCCCCATATCCTTTCCTAAAGTAAAGCGTGCATAATTGTAATTGAAAACAGCCGATACGAAATCTAGTTGGGCATTGTTATAATCTGTCAAAGCCTGTTGAAGCTCGATGTAATTGCCTAAGCCCACAGCGTATCTTCCGTCTGCAAGTTCAAAGTTTTCCAAGGCCTGTGCGACTCTTTGACTTTTCAAAGGGATTGTTTTTTCATATTGCTTCATAGTAACATAATCTCTTTGTACCGCGAAATATATGTTCTTTTTAATCAAATCGGTATTATTTTCAGCACGGCTAAGTAATGCTTTTCCCTGATCAATTTGATATTTTATATTCATTGCATTTACATTAGGAAAATCAATCCCGCCATATACTCCAATCGCATTTGAAGTATAATCGTTTCTTGCACCCATATTATATTGAGCACTTGCATTTAGCGCAGGATAATAACTTCTTTTTATCGCTTTTAGAGATTCTTGCTGAGCTTTTACGACAAGTTTAGCCGACATATAATCCGGTCTGTGTTCATAAGCTTTTTGGATTGACTCCGGTAAAGACATTGTATATGGCTTAAGCTTGTATGTTTTTATTATATCTCTTTTTTCAATCTGAGTCGTAAGAATTGCACCGTCTTTCAACTGGGTATTGACTGAGCCGTCATCGTAGTGTTTTCTGTCATAAGCAACATCAATTTCGTTTTTGATTGAATAACCGTTTTGAAAATTAAAAGTTTCTGTATCCTTTATTAAATATTCTGGAGCATCAACGTAATACATTGAATTATTCAAAGCAATAAGTGCAGTTTGATATGTGTTTTGCGCCTGCAACAAATCAATTCTTGCTTTTGTCAAATTTGCCTGAGCATTTACAACATCGATTTTTGACTTTAAGCCGACCTCATACATTGCCTTTGTTCTTTCATAATTCAATTGCTGAATTCTAACATTAAGTCCGTAAATTCCTTCATTGGCACGTGCCGCAAGAACAGCTGTATAGTTAAATCTTACGTTATAAGCACTTATCGCAATTTGAAACGCAAGATCATAACCTGCTGCTTCATAATTGTATTTATTCATGTTGATTTTAGCTGCGGTTTTACCAAAATCCCATATTAGTTGGCTTACACCGGCATCGATTCCGTAGAAGTTATTATTTACGGAACTATCCATTCCTCTTGAATATTGTGTATTGTTGATATTATAGCCTGTTCCTGCAAAAATACTCGGAAAATAATTTGATTTAGCCTGACCTATTAAACTCTTTTGAGCTTTTTGGGTATCTTCATAAATTTTTATACTGGGGTCGTTCTTAAGTGCATAATTAACGCAATCGTCAATTGTCATAACGATTCCGCCCTGAAGAGTTTTTACAGGGGTTTCATCTTGAGTTTTAGCAACAGGTGCAGCCTTTTTCTTAAATAAATTAGGCAAAGACAATTTAAACTTGTCTTTTTTCTCATCAGCTGATTTTTTACCGAAGGCTCTATGATAAATTTC
>JAUZPX010000178.1 GCA_030705695.1 Bacillota bacterium | reverse complement strand
AGCTGCACGAAATCAAGGCGCTGGCCGCAGAAACACAAGCCGACCTCATCATTTTCGACCAGGAGATGACGGCTTCGCAGCTGAAAAACGTAGAAGATGCTATTGGGCAAACGGTTATCGACCGCACCATGCTGATTTTAGATATTTTCGCCCAACGTGCCCGCAGCAAGGAAGGCCGTTTGCAAGTTGAACTGGCGCAACAAAAATACATCTTGCCCCGTCTGATGGGTTTGGGGCATACCTTATCGCGTCTCGGCGGCGGCATCGGCACCCGCGGTCCCGGTGAAAGCAAGCTGGAGAGCGACCGGCGGCACATTCGCAGGCGCATTGACAACCTGACCGACGAATTAAAGCTGCTTGAAAAGCGGCGCACCCTCCTGCGCGACCGTCGCAAAAAGGACGAAATGCCGACTGTCGCCATCGTGGGCTACACCAATGTCGGCAAATCCACCCTGTTAAACGCCATGACACAGGCCGAGGTATTGACTGAAAACAAGCTTTTCGCCACCCTCGACCCGACTTCGCGCGGGCTTGTCCTGCCGGACGGACGCACCGTTTTGATCATCGACACCGTCGGATTGATTCGCCGTCTACCGCACCATCTGATAGAGGCGTTTCATTCGACGTTGGAAGAATCGGTGGCGGCTGATTTAATTTTAAATGTCTGCGATGCCTCCGGCCCGGATGCCATGGTGCAGCTCTCGGTCGCCGAGAAGCTTTTAGATGAGCTTGGAGTCAAGGATACGCCGGTCATCACGGTCTTCAACAAGTGCGACCGTTTGCCCGAAAATCCAACCGCCTTTCGGCCTGATTCGGTTTATATCAGTGCGCTGACCGGGCAAGGGCTCGACAAGTTGAAAGAGATGATTGCCCAGATGCTGCCCGGCGCCCGTCAGAAAATGACCCTGCTGATTCCCTACGCCGAGGGGACACTGGCTGGGGAGCTACGCAAAAGCGGCGGTGTGTTCAAGGAGGAATTCACCGACGATGGCCTTCTCATTCACGCCCTCATCGACCCCAAGCAGTTGGAGCGATACCGCCAGTACAGTGTATCACCGCCGCAGTAAAGCGGTTGCGTCGATGACAATTGCATAAACAAAGTTTGGGGCTTCCCACCATGTGAATGGTTGGGAAGTCTTTTTTGATATATCCCAGTGAAATTTATCCATAATTGTTGCTTTTTGGGAGATTGGGTGGTATTATATAATTAAATGACTTTTTGGGAGGACTCTACCATGAGTAAAAATAAAAAGCTTAATAATAGTGGGACTATTTTCTTTGCATATCAAAGTAAAGATAAAAGTAAAGATTCCAATAACATAGATGCAATTAAAGCATTTAAAAAAACCTACGGTGATAGGGCAATAACATGGGAATCAATGAAAAGTAATGGTAAACTTATTAATCGTCAGATATTATCAAGTATTGATGCTGCCGAAACATTCGCATGTGATATGTCTTATTTAAATTATAATGTTCTTTTTGAACTTGGATATGCTATAGGAAAGAAAAAGCCACTTTTAATATTATTAAACTCCAGTATAAATGATGCATTGAAAAATTATACTTCTATACCTGTCCTAAAAGGTTTAGGATATTCCTTATTTAATAATGCAGAAGATATTTTAAAAGCTATCACATCGATTGATAAATCTTCTGTATTAATTCAACAACTTGACCGATTAGTTGAAAATGAAAAAAATACACATGAAATTTTTTATATTAAAAGCTCATGTAACACGCAAGCTGACTTAAGTGCCCTTGACTATATTAAAGAAACTTATAATAACTCAATTATCGATGAACCTGATGAAATTGCTTATCAGACACTAGAATGGTATTTATCTTCAATTAATAAATGCCAAATGATGATAGTGCATTTAGTAAGTCAATCTAATATTAATGCTAACACTTATAATTCTCGAAATTCTTTTTTTGCAGGAATTGGACTTGCACTTGGAAAAAAAGTCTTGCTAGTATCACCCATTACAAATAGTATTCCTATTGATTATGATGAAATTTGTGTACAATATAATGATTCAGAAGATTGCGTTAATAATATAGATAATTGGATAAAAAGAAGAAAAAAGAAATTATCTCCAATTTCACCAAAAATAAATAAATTTGATCATGAAACAAGCTTACTTATGTTGGGCATTGGGTACTCGGTTGCCGAACACGAAAAAGATCAATTAATGCACTATTTTGTTCCTACTTATGCGTTCAATGAAGCAAAAAAAAGAAACAGTTTGATTTTTTATGGTAGAAAAGGAACAGGAAAGACAGCAATATATTACAAACTGTTAGATGAATTTGATGATCAAGATACTGTATTAACAATACAATTAAAACCAGAATCATCGGATTTAATTGAGAATATAAGAGCATCTAAAATATTTAAGGATTCAATAACACGTAGCACTATTTTTAATACTATATGGAAGTTAATTTTAAGTTCTCAGTTACTGACAATATTATATGAAATGACTATAAAAAAGAAACGTGAGATAAATTTACCTGAAGAAGATGATTTAATTAAATT
>JAUZPX010000177.1 GCA_030705695.1 Bacillota bacterium | reverse complement strand
TACGTTTTCATGGCTACAAGTGCTAATTTTGGAAACATGTTCAGTATGGCTGGAGCCTCCTTGTTTCTTCCATTCCTTCCGCTTCTGCCAAAACAGATACTGCTTACGAATTTGATGACGGACTTTCCGGAGATGACCATAGCCACTGACTCCGTAGATGACGAAATGGTTCTGCAGCCGAGGAGATGGGATATCGGCTTCATTCGTAAGTTCATGTTGACCTTTGGGTTGATCAGTTCTATTTTTGATTATATTACTTTCGGGGTATTAATGCTTGTTTTTCATTCGTCTGCAGAGCAGTTCAGAACCGGTTGGTTCATAGAGTCAATTATCTCTGCTTCTATTATTGTTTTGGTAATCAGAAGCAGACGCCCTTTTTTCAAAAGCGCTCCCGGAAAATACTTACTTATTGCAACAATATGTGTAGCAATAGTAACACTAATAATACCCTACACGCCACTTTCAGGACTTCTAGGCTTCACCCCGGTTTCCGCCTGGCTACTACTTGCTATAGCGGCAATTGTAGCAGCCTACATTATTGTAGCGGAGATCGCCAAAAAAACATTCTATAAATTAGTAAAAAATTGATAGCCGGGGTAAAAGGCACACAGCTTATTGCCATACCGTTCTTCTGGCTTTCCGACCGCGCCAAAGGCTTTGTATCGAATTCAATTTAAGTTTGCTTATATTAAACAGCCCTTACGACATTTTTTAGTAACCGTCGTTAGGGCTGTTTTTACTTCGGACATTAATTTTATTTTTCCGACTTGCAACTTAACGTTATTATTATCGTGTAATAAACAGAACTTTGCTAAAAACATATAAAGTATTCTTGAAACTATACAGGGGAGACATATGAACAGTATAGCATACCTAATGGACATATTTTTACATCTCGATAATCATCTGAACGTTTATATCGATAAATATGGAGTCTTCATCTATTTAGTTTTATTTCTCATTATTTTTTGTGAAACCGGACTCGTGGTAACGCCCTTTCTTCCGGGAGATTCGCTCGTTTTCGCTGCAGGAGCACTGGCGGTGACAGGTTCATTAAAATTGGTTGTTGTATATATATTGCTTTGTGTCGCGGCAATAGCCGGAGATACAGCCAACTATTCGATCGGGCATTATTTAAGAGATAAGGTGAATTCCAAAGAAAATATCCGCTTTGTAAAAAGAGAATATATCGACAGGGCGGATACCTTTTTCAAAAAGCACGGTGTATCAACGATAATCCTGGCCCGATTTGTTCCGATCGTCAGAACGTTTGCTCCGTTTATCGCAGGGGTCGGAGAAATGCCATACCATAAATTTATAATCTTCAACGCGATAGGCGGGATATCTTGGGTTTCTCTCGCACTTTTCAGTGGCTATTTCTTTGGAAATATCCCTGCCATAAAAAACAACTTCGGCATTGTAGTAATTGGAATAGTGGCAGTTTCATTAATACCATTTATGGTTACTTATATAAAAAACAAATTATCTCCCGCGAAATAAAAAAATAAGAAAGAGTGGATTATAAATGACTATTTTACAAGCGATCGTTTATGGTGCGGTTCAGGGTATCACGGAATTTTTACCCGTGTCGAGCACCGCTCATCTTGTATTAATTCCGTGGCTTTTTAATTGGCCGGACCCCGGTGTCGCTTTCGACGTCGCGCTGCACCTCGGCACGGCCGCCGCAGTAATAATATACTTCTTTAAAGACTGGATCAGGCTTATCGCCGCCGGGTTATCAAATCCAAAATCCGACGACGGGAAACTCTTTTGGCTTATTGTGATTGCGACGATACCCGGCGCTGTTTTCGGAGTAATATTGGATAAGTACATGGCAAATTTCAGGAATGCCGCTTTAATAGGCGTTATGTTGATCATTATGGGGATTTTGCTGTATTACTCGGATAAAAAAGGTTTCAACGAATTTGAGATCAAAGAGTTAAACGCTCAGAAGAGTCTTATACTAGGAATCAGTCAGGTGTTTGCTATTATTCCCGGCGTTTCCCGCTCAGGAATCACCCTTACGGCCGGGCGTTTCATTGGAATAACCAGAGAAAGCATTGCTAAATTTACTTTTTTGATGTCCACTCCGATCATATTGGGGGATGGACTATATCACGCTAAAGATATGATACATACGCAAATTGATAAAGGATCCTTCTTTGCGGCCTTGGTCGCTGCAGCCGTTGTAGGAATACTGAGCATCAATTTCCTTTTGAATTATTTGAAGAAAAAAGGATTCGGAGTATTCGCGGTTTATAGATTTATCTTGGGCGCGGTCGTTATTGCAATATTTTTTGTAAGAGGATAAGCTCAAACAAGTGTTATAATGAAATTATTAGAGACTATTCAGGGGCGGTGAGGCTTTGGACGAATACTCCTTAATCGTGTCGGCGCAAAATGGCGAAAAAGAAGCGTTTCAAAGACTGATCGCGCTGTATTACCCTTATATCTCTAAATTTCTAATGAAGCTCTGCAAGGACGAAATTTTGAGCGAGGATTTGACCCAAGACACATTTGTTAAACTAATTAGGGGTATCGATCATTTTGATATCCACGGGCGGGCCTCATTTTCCACATACGCCACGACGGCGGCAAGGAACTGTTACATTGATTATCTGCGCAGAAACAAGCAGATTTATCTGAGTATCGAAGAATTCGAGATAGAATCCAATATCGATTTACAAATG
>JAUZPX010000176.1 GCA_030705695.1 Bacillota bacterium | reverse complement strand
CTCCCTTATGATACATAATGGTTACGGAGCTTGAGCCGCTTCTTATCGCAGTTCTGGCAACATCAATCGCGGAATTTCCTGCACCTATAACGCAGACTCTATCCCCCAGCGAATACACCTCCGGGCTCTTGAGGTAATCGATAGCAAAATGCACATTGCTCAGGCTTTCGCCTTTTATATTCAGGGTTTTCGGCTGCCAGACACCGGTTCCAATAAAAACCGCTTTATACCCGTCTCTAAAGAGTTGGTCAAGCGTAATAGTCTTCCCAATCATCGTATTGGGACGAACTTTTATCCCAAGGAGCAAAAGCTTCTTGCTTAATCTTTCAAGCACCGATTTCGGAAGTCTGAATTCGGGGATACCATATCTTAAAACGCCGCCTATTTTATCATGCGCTTCAAATATGGTTATATCATAGCCTTTTTGAGTAAGGTAAAAAGCAATTGTTAATCCGGCGGGTCCTGAGCCTATAATAGCTACCTTTTGATTTTTTTTCATAGCGGGATTCTTTTCTGAAAAGTTTAAATAAAAATCAGAAATATAATGCTCAACCATGCCGATTTTTACGGCATCTCCCTTTTTCCCGAGGACGCAGCTGCCTTCACACTGAATTTCATGCGGGCAGATAAGAGCACAGATAACAGAGAGCGGATTGTTGTTAAAAAGAATCTCTCCCGCCTCATGTATCTTATTGTCGACGACAAACTGCATTATCTCGTTAATCGGCGTATCCACCGGGCAGGCTTTTCTGCAGCTTGCATTTTTACATTTCAAGCATTTTTTTGCTTCAACTATGATATCTTCCGCCATACCAATATGTCCTTTTCTTAACAGATTTCCTTGCTCATTAACAGCTAATGATAATATACCTCAATTTGGGATTAAGCGTCAATAGATTTATATTTATAAAACATGTCAGAAATTACTGTTAAAATGTAATTGGAGCGGTTTCCCGCTCCAATTATTCTTTATGCCATCAAACTAAATACTGTCCTGCTCCCCTTCGTCTTGAGAAGAAAGGTTAAGCAGAGCATTATAAAAGTTTGAGCTAGTGACGCTTATATATGGCAAGGTCCAGATAAACAATATCCAGCATGTCAAAGCACTTAAAATGCACCATCCCAAAAAAGACAGATCGAGCACAAACAGTTTGCCCTTATATCCTTTCATCATCGCTTTGCTCTCTCTAATGCACTGCATTATTCCGTAATCCGGGTGGTCATAAAGTATATAATACGCCTGCCTGTACCTGTAAGAGGCGATAATACCCGGTACAATAAAAAGAAGCGTCCACAAAAAAGTGAAGATGCCTATCATAATGCTAAGCCCTATTATTTTCAAAGGCATATTAAACGCTTCAAACATTTTCGATACCGGAGACGGAATCGAACGGCTTATTCTCAAAGTATACCAAACGTATCCTATTCTAATTAAGCCTACAATTACACAAATAAAAACAAAAATTGTAACGCCGTAATAAATAAGGTTAGGAACTTCGGCAAACGCGGGGCGTCCAAATTCCGGCATGAGACGGCCGGTGTCAGGCATCGACCCCCTGGAGAGCGTTGCCGCGCTAGCCTTAACGGCCATGGCTGAGGTTTTAATTACCGGCGCGGAAGTATTTGCCCACATCGATAACGACGAAATTACAGATGTCAGTAAAACCACAAAAAAGTTGACCATACTGCTGAACCCCGCAACCGCGATTGAAACAAGGAGATAAATTATCGTCGCGGGATATGGGGATGGGCTGGCGGATTTAATCTTCAATTTGGCATCCAATTTCATTTCTTTTCTGCTCGGAAACATTTTTACTCCTCCTTTTATTATTTTAATAATATCACAAATACCTACAAAGGCGTGTAAATTTACATTTTTTGTCGGTTTAAAGCATTTTATGCCGTTCCATTACATACTCGGCACTGATACTATGCCATTAGAGCCGGTTTTGATTTTTCCAAAAATTTTATATCAATATCAACCAAATCCTTATAATTAGTTACATAATAAACACAATGGCTCTCGGAGCTCAATTCTTTTTTCAACGCACAGTCCAACAAGACTCCATCTTCTCCAAGCGGAATTTTTAAATTCGGATACTGAATATCTGATCTGACGCTGCAGTAGTTGTAATTAAAATCCTCCATGTATATCATAACATAGTTGTTTTCAAAATATGCTTCCACTTCTCTTCCTACGGATATTCTGGGCAGTTTACGGTTCATGGCCGGATGCGCTTTCAATCTTTGTACAAGGTTTTTGTCCAAATTTTCAAGCATACTGTCATGTGTGGTTACTTTAGGCGTTTCCGGAACCCTGTCATAGATAACTCCAAGCATCTGCTGATAATTTGGTTCGTCAACAGAAAAATTAAAAGAGTACTTATACATATGCAAATAGTTGTCTACCCTAATAATCTTAGCCTTACACTCCGCGTGATACCTCTCGGTCTTTATGGTAAGCGGATAGTGATCCTCCGGGTCAACATAGAAGGGTTCCTCAAATAATATTGATACTCCGTTTTCAGAAATATCTTCGGTTATGCCCCAATAATTCTTACCGTGAACGCTAATGGATGCAAAAGTGCTTATTGTGAGCCTTTCGCTTTTGCGATATTTCGGTCTCTCGGAGGCAAAGAAAATCGCCATAATCAGAAGATAAAGATTATAAAACAGCCAGAATAAATTTATTATATAGCTTGGGTG